>NZ_JACSMC010000002.1:0-229542 GCF_018618435.1 Exiguobacterium sp. s150
CTTTCGGATACATGAAGTGTCAAAACCGGCGGTTTATTACTGACGCTCCGTATCCGACATAGCTTTCATCCCACCCCTAAAGGAGTGGGCTTTCTCGCTATGAAGTTCTGTAACGCCCCTTTCATTTTAAAGTGTAGTGGAAAAAAATGATTTCTAAAACATACCGAACGTTCGTTATGTTTATGTGAAAAGTGTAACAAATTTAAGAAAGCGTTATCAATCGAGTTTGGGACGTCACAGTGACATGTCATAAATCCGTCAAATCATTATGATATAATTAGCCATTATTGTGTGAGGAGCGTCGAGCAGATGATGAACGAAGGAAAGCAAAAAATATTAGAGGCGGCGCGAGCGACGATCGTCGAACACGGGATTCAAGGAACGACGCTTCGGGGGATTGCCAAGCGAGCGGGTCTGAGTACGGGTGCCATCTATCATTATTACAGTTCGAAAGAAGCAATTCTGTACGATGTGATGGATGAAGGGCTAGGAGAGATTCGCCGGATCGCGACCGTGTCTCTTGAAGATCAAAAAGAAGTGAAAGAAATCATTCAAGAAATTTTTGCTGGGATGCAGGACCGATTAAAAAAAGATGCGGAGAATCGGTTACAGTTTTACTTGGCCCATGAGGCGATGCTCGGGAACGAGGAACTACAACTCAAGTTCAAGCAAAAGTACGAGGATTGGATCAGTCGGGTGGAAGCCATCTTCGTGCGGGCATACGGCGTCGAGCAAGGTCCCTCAACACGAGCGGTCGCCGCGTGGACGATGGCGGCAATCGATGGGATGGTGTTGCAGACGTTGCTGCAAACGAACGTCGTCGCGGTCGAGCATACGGATCGCGTATTGGAGTACTTGTTGCAAGACGGGTTTGCCCATTTCTTCAAAATCATTGAGACTGGACGGGGCTAAAGGAATTTGGAAGTATTGTCAGTTGATACATTCCCCCGTCCATAATAGAATGGATGAAGTGATTTTGTTGGATTGATTAAGAAAGGGAATGATTTTATATGAACGAAAACTTCTGGCGCGATTTGCCGCGTCCATTCTTTATACTAGCCCCGATGGAAGACGTGACCGATGTCGTCTTCCGTCACGTCGTCGCCCACGCCGGCCGACCGGACGTCTTCTTCACCGAATTCGCGAACTCGGACAGCTACTGCCATCCGGAAGGGAAAGGCAGCCTGCGCGGACGTTTGACGTTCACCGAGGATGAGCAGCCGATGGTCGCCCACATTTGGGGCGACAACCCGGACTACTTCCGCGAGATGAGCATCGGCATGGCCGAGATGGGCTATAAAGGGCTCGATATCAACATGGGCTGCCCGGTCCCGAACGTGGCGAAACGCGGGAAAGGGAGCGGACTCATCCTCCGTCCTGACGTCGCAGCGGAACTCATTCAAGCGGCGAAAGCGGGCGGCATCCCGGTCAGTGTCAAGACACGACTCGGTTTCGCGAAGCTCGACGAATGGCGCGACTGGTTGACGCATCTCTTGAAGCAAGATATCGCCAACTTGTCGATTCATTTGCGCACTCGCAACGAGATGAGTAAAGTCGATGCGCATTGGGAGATGATCCCGGACATCGTCAAACTGCGTGATGAGATCGCACCGGATACGCTCATCACGATCAACGGGGACATCCTCGACCGTCAGATGGGACTCGAGCTCGTCGAGAAGTATGGTGTCGACGGCGTCATGATCGGCCGCGGGATCTTCAAGAACCCGTTCGCGTTCGAGAAAGAGCCGCGTGAGCACTCGATGGAAGAGCACCTCGATTTGCTTCGTCTCCAGCTCGACTTGCAAGACAAGTTCCAAGAAGAGGTGCCGCGTTCGATCTCGAACTTGCACCGTTTCTTCAAGATTTATGTGAAAGGGTTCCGCGGGGCGAGCGACCTCCGCGTGAAGCTCATGGACACGAAATCAACCGACGAAGTAAGGGCGCACCTAGATGCGTTCGTCGAGAACTATCATAAAGAAGAAGCCGCGCTTGCCGAAGCAGCGTCGACAGTCGAATAAGTTTTGCCGGGATTCAGTGTATACTGGGTCCCTTTTTTTGTAAAATGAGAAGTGGGAAAGAGGTGGAGCAATGGACATCCGAGAAGTATTGTGGGGTGGGGATTTGCGCTCAATCGGTCGCGTCGATGAGGTAGTCGAATTTGTTGGGGACGACCCGGGCCGATTCAGTGAATTGATGACCGGCTTGACCGATGCCCATCCCGTCGTCCGGATGCGGAGCGCAGATGCGGTAGAAAAAGTGACGCGCCATCATCCGAAGTTACTTCAAGCGCATCAGGCGTCTTTGTTCGAGCAACTGCATCGTGCCACCCAACACGAAGTGAGGTGGCACTTGGCGCAACTCATGCCACGTATGAGGTGGACGGAGGAAGAGGCGGCCGAAATCGTCCATGTGCTCATCGGTTGGATTGACACCGAGACGAGCAACATCGTCATCGTGAACTCCCTGCAAGCGCTGTTCGACTTGAGTATGTTCCATCCATGCTTCCGGGAAGAAGTCGTTGCCTTGCTCGAAGCAAATCTGGAGTCGGGAAGTCCGGCCGTGAAGAGCCGCTGTAAAAAATGTTTACGAAACGTGTGACCGGTGTTCCCGTATTTCGGTTTATAAAGGTGCGGGACATGGAGATGAGAGATGGGAATGGACAATTGAGGATGTAGCGACGCTCATGATGACAAAAATCAAATAAGTCATCATGAACGTTGATTTTAATGTTTAATCGGAAATGAATTATAATTAAGTCATTATTTAATATAATATGACTTAAGGAGTGGCGGTATGGCGATAAAAGAGTTAACTAAATTACCTGTCAAAATAGAAATCACACAAGCCATCAAACTACTGGAACGGTTGGCGCATGTGAATACGCTACTTGGAAAACTCGATGTTGAATTGATGCATTCGAAAGCAAGCAAACAATTGATGCAACTCTTATCGCTTCAAGAGTCTGTGGAATCAACGAAAATCGAAGGGTCACAAGTGACATTCACTGACATGATGGAGTCTTCGCTAAAGAAAAGTGACGATTCCGATATCATTGAAATTCAGAACTATATGAGAGCCTTGCAATTTGGTTATGAATCTGTCGAAAATGGTTATCCGGTGACGACGCGATTGATCAAGCAGTTACATGAGATTTTAATGAAAGGAAGTCGAGGCGAAATCAGTTCAGCCGGTGAGTTCCGTAAAATTCAAAATTTCATCGGGCCGACGAATCGATTAGAAGATGCTTCTTACATTCCGGTAGAGGCTCATTTGATTAACGAATACATGGAGAACTTAGAAAAATTTATCAATACGGATTCTTACGGACGATTGCTACCGCAGAACCATTTAAAGTCAGACGGCTATGTCATTAACGAACAAGCGGCTCCACTTCTTAAAACAGGAATTATGCATGCTCAGTTTGAATCCATCCATCCGTTTTTGGACGGGAATGGACGTTTAGGACGGATTCTAATTGTGCTTTATCTCCTGCAGCAAAAAGTGATCACGCACCCCATCTTCTTTGTGAGTGAAGAACTTGAGAAAGAAAAGGCCCGCTACTACGATTTGCTCAACGGTGTCCGTGGAGACCGGTCGGATTGGGGAAAATGGTTACTGTTTTTCGTTGATGCTTCAGAACGAATGGCGACAAAGTTATTGGATCAATTGAATAAAGCCAATCGCTTGCTGACAGAAGGTGAGCAACTAATTGAAAACGAAGCGGAACGGAAACTATGGATTACGAGCTTTGAACAACCAATTTTGACGGTGGCGAAAGGTGTCGAAATGACGGGCTATTCACCTAACACGGTTCGGAAAGCACTCCATCAACTTGTTGACAAAGAACTCTTGTACGCCTCGAACACAGAGCGGAGAAATCGTAAATATCGAAATTATGCGTTATTGCGCATTTTCGTGAACTAAAAGCAGTATGCCGTTTTGAATCGCGAGCAATGAAGGGGGAAATCATATGGACCGCACAATCACTGTCAAAGGTACGGGAAAAGTATCGGCCAAGCCCGATTTGATTGTCGTGAAAATGGAGTTGACGTCAAAAGCTGTCCGTTATGAGGAGACGATGAACGGGGCGGCGCTCGCCGTCACACGGCTCCATAAAGCGATTGAGCAGGCCGGTTTCGCAAAGACGGATTTAAAGACGACCGACTTCTCGATTGACACGGACTACGAGAGCTACCGGGACAAGCAAGGCAACTATAAATCGCGGTTCCGGGGTTATGTCTGTCAGCAGAAGACGAAACTCGAGTTTCCGCTCGATACGAAACAGTTGTCCGCGGTCATCGAACACGTCAGCAACTCGCTAGCCGAACCAAAGCTGTCCATCTCGTTCACAATCAAGGATGCGGATACGATTCAAGATGAACTGCTCGCGAGTGCGGCGACGAACGCGCGGCATCGGGCCGAACTGTTGGCAAAGGGAGCCGGGGCGTCGCTCGGCGAATTGCTTCAAATCGATTACACGTGGGGCGAGCTCCATCTTTATTCACCGACGCGTCTCACGCTCCATGACGAGGTGCTCTTCTCAGAGGCGGCGATGCCGGAACTCGAGCCGGACGAGATCGACTTGAACGACTCAGCGACGTTCGTCTGGGCGATTCGATGAGGCGCGTCATCGGATTGGTGCTATTGTTGCTGTCCATCTCCTTGTCGACCCAAGCGTTGTCGTGGGCGTATGCGTTCGTCGTCTTGGACGGACGGGTGTACGAAGTGATGGACGTCGCCGTGTTGGAGTCGGACTTAGGTGAAGTCGTCGGTGAGGTGAAGACATTGGCGGACGATATGGACGGCAGCTATTACGGGGACGCCTCGAACACGTATCCGCTTGGAACGAAATATCGTGCTGTGGACGGGGAGTCGATTGAGGATGTGATTGCGGTCGAGGACGAGTCGGGGTGGAAACGGGCCGAGTATAGGCATGACGCCCCGTTCAGCATGCGTGATCATTTGGATAAGGTGGCGTATGCCGCCCTAGGAATTGGGGCCGCATTGTTCATTTTCACTAGAGTGAGGAAACGACAATGAATTTATATGATTTTGTAGACCATATACCAAATCGCATATTGGATCGTGGCTATGAATATTGGCTCGATGGTCGGGTCGTCGTGGAGTCAGAACGAGAATCGACATATTATCTTACAGCGGAAGGGTCGGAAACATACGAACTCCTCATCACGTTATCAGGTATTGATATTGTCGATTCGTCTTGCGATTGTCCATATACGAAAGGGCACTGTAAACACGAGGTCGCCGCATACTTTTTGTTGCGGGAAAAGGTGGCAGCACCTTCAAACCGTAATGTAAGACAACAACTCCAAAAGTTAACGAAACAACAACTTGTCGATCTCATCGCGGGACTGGCGAATGATCCAGAACTGTATCCGCGAATCGCGCGTTCGTTTGATACAAGTCATAAGTCGTTCACTCAAGTTATCAAAGAAATGCGACGTCGATTCAGTGAAAAATTTCCCATGTTCGAACTTGATTATACTTCGTTGTCGAGCTTCCAGTCGTTCGTTGATGCACGAGTTAGTGATGTACTCATTGTTCAAAATCATGAGATGAGGTTAAAACAAGGCATCGCGTTGATGCTCGGAATGTCAGACTATGACTTTGAAGAGTTGAGCGAGATGAGTCTGGAGACGGCAAATGAACTTGATTCGGCTATCTGTTCTGCTATCAACATGCTATCGAATGATGTAGTGTATCTAGAACTATTAGATGTTTTGAAGTCGGTAGATACATGGAACTGGACAGATTTACATCTAGAAATTCTGAAATCACTCACGTTTGAGATGAAGGACGGATTGGATGTGTTGCGCACATATATCGAGACGTACCGTGAGACCGAAGCGGATGATTATGAAGTTGAGGAGTTAGAGGTGCTTTTAAGGATTATTGAGGAAAAAAGAGATTCATGATGAACGCTTCACCATTAAGGGAATAGTTCTGTGTAGATAACAGAGGTCGTTCGTTTATGGGAGGGAAATCGCATGAAAATCCTCATCATCTATGATTCGATGTACGGTCACACGGAAAAAGTCGCCCATGCCATCAAAGACGGATTCGGAGAACTGCATCAAGTCAGGGCCGAACAAGTCGGTCACATCGGGTACGGGGACTTGGCGAACTTGGACTTACTCGTCGTCGGTTCGCCGACGCACGGCGGAAGGGAGACCGAGGACGTCAAGACGTTCTTAGACGGCATGTCTGACCATGCGTTACGCGGGATGCGAGCCGCTGCGTTCGATACGAGCATGGCCGAGGAAGACCAGGGCTTTTTCGTCGGGAAGATTGTGAAGTGGTTCGGGCACGCCTCGACACGAATCGAACGGTCCCTGCTTGAAAAAGGCGCGGAACCGGTGTTAAAAGAATCGTTTCTCGTCCTCGGGAAAGAAGGTCCGCTCAAAGAAGGAGAACTTGAACGGGCTCGAAACTGGGCCAATCATTTGTTTGAGAATTGAGTGAACGCATTCCAAACGGAGTGCGTTTTTTCTGTGGAGGGAGAGTCGAATGGTTTCGAAAACGGGTAAATAGAAGTATGGCTTTTTCTCTAGATAGGAGGGAGAACGATGAAAAAATGGGAACGTGATGTCCTCGTCGGTTGGATTGTCGTCTTGCTCATTGTAGTCGCTCACTATTTGATTACCATCTCGCTCGGGAATAGCTACTTCGCCGAAGCGACGTTGAACCGGATGCTTTGGTTCTCGAGCTTCCCCGCCTTCTTGATCGCATTCGGTGCGGCGTTCTTCTTGAAGACCGGAACGCTCACGCTCGCCGTTCGCCGAGGCGTCATTTGGACGGCCGAACTGCTCGTCGCCTTCGCCGTCGTCGCCTGGCTCTTCCGCTCGTTCAATGCGTTGTTTGAGAGCCCGGGTGCGTATTGGTTGTTCGGTGCCGTCTTGCTCGCCCCGCTCGTCTACTTGTTCGAGTTCCGACGGCAACACCATAATCGAAAGGCTCGGACACATTAAGCGCCCCCGAAAGGAGGCGTTTTTAGCATGCGACGGAATGGGAATTGGATAACAGAAGACACGAGGAGGGATGCAACATGAGTCATTATTTTTCAAGTTCCTATGAAGAGTCGCGCGAGAAGTTTCTCGGCTTGCTCGACACGGTGAAACACTATTATCCGAGCGCGCGGTCGATGTCGCACACGATTGAAGAAGGCACGATCGACGTCATCATCGGGGAACCGCCGGGCTCGCGCGAGCTGGTGCTCCTCATGACGATTGGGGAGCACGGCATCGAAGGGTATGCGGGAGCGGCCGTGACGCATCAGTTCGTCGAGACACAGCTTCAACACGTCCGGCACGAGTCGACCGGGATCTGTCTCATCCACGCCGTCAATCCGTGGGGGATGAAGCATTTTCGCCGCGTCAACGAGCATAACGTCGATTTGAACCGGAACTACGTCATTGACCGGGAGTCACTCCCGCGAAACGTCAACAAAGAGTATGAAGTGATGCGCCACCTGTTCGTCCCGGACGGTGTGATTGACGACTATCACGAGGCACGGGAACACATCTACTCGTTCCTCGGCTCCGGTATCAAGCTCGACGGGTTCGAGGCGATGAAGGAAGCGAAAGGCATGGGTCAGTATCAGTTCCCGAAAGGTGTCTATTACGGCGGCGAGGCCGATGAACCGTCGGCCATCTTTATAAAAGAAGTGCAACACGACCTGCTCGAGCGCTACGACCGCGTCGTCCATATGGACTGGCACACCGCACTCGGCCCGACGAACGAAGTGACGATGGTCGTCAGTGAACGGGACGGCCGTGACGTCGACACGTTGAAACAGACATACGGGCTAGCGAACGTTCAAACGTATGACCCGCAGGACGTGCTCGGGGATTCGACGAACCACTTCTATTACGTCCGCGATACCCATTATCCGGACAAACGGCTCGTCTCGGCGTTGTTCGAGTTCGGTACGTTCGGGACGTCGACGAAAGCGACGATTCGCGAATTTTTGACGATCATTCTGGAGAATCGCCTCTATTTCGAAGGGACAAAAGACCCGACGGCGCGTAACGAGATTCGTAAAGAATTTATGGCCATGTTTTATCCGGAAGATGCGGCGTGGCGCGAGGCCGTGCTCGCGGAAGGGGCGAAAGCGGTCGAGCACGTCTTGCGGGCCGAAGAGCTGTGGCGCGCGCGTTGACAGGTTTTCACTTCAACAAAACGGGAAAAGTCGCTTGTGGGCAACAACGGCTCAACACGAATCATCGGAGGTCATACAATGGGGAACTATATTACGGCACATGACGGGACAAATATTTACGTCGACGACATCGGCACCGGGGAAGCGGTCGTCTTCTTGCACGGCTGGCCGGCGAACAACAACATGTTCGAGTATCAGAAGAACGCGCTACTCGAGGCGGGTTACCGCTACGTCGGGATTGACTATCGCGGCTACGGCAAATCGGATGCCCCGGCAACGGGCTACGATTACGCGACGATGGCATCTGACGTGCACATGGTCGTCAACGGGCTCGGGGTCAAGGACTTCACGCTCGTCGGCTTCTCGATGGGTGGCGCGATCGCCATCCGCTACGCGGTCGACTACCCGGACGACGGCTTGAAGAAATTAGTGCTCGCCGGAGCCGCCGCGCCGGTGTTCACACAGCGTCCGGACTATCCGTACGGGATGACGAAAGAAGAAGTCGACGCCTTGATTCAAGACACGTTGCAGGATCGTCCGAAGATGCTCGAAGGGTTCGGAGAGATTTTCTTTGCGAAAGAACACTCGAAACCGATGCAAAACTGGTTCCATCATCTCTCGCTCGTCGCATCAAGCCAAGGGACGATCGCTTCGGCGAAGGCGTTGCGCGATGAGGACTTACGCGACGATTTGCAACATGTCGCGGTCGAGACGCTCATTATTCACGGTGTCCATGACAAGATTTGCCCGTTCGAGTTTGCCGAGGAGATGGAAAAAGGTATCCCGAACGCACGCATCGAACGGTTCGAAGAGAGCGGGCATGGGACGGTGCTCGATGAGATGGAGAAGTTCAACGAGACGTTGTTGCGATTCATTTGATGGGACAAGGCGCCTGATTTTGGGCGCTTTTTTTTAGTTAACGAGGCGGATAGCACAGTTTTGTTTCGGGTATACATAATGTGGGAGACACGTCGTCGGATTTGGTCATCCGGCAAGCGTTTTCAATCAAAATGAACAAATCGATGAAAGGATGGTGAAACAATTGTGGGGAGCGACCATTTATTGCGGTCGTCCGCACGATTCATGGTACAATGATGGGGTGGATTAACAGATTGAGGAGAGATTTGAGATGAATATCGCTTTCTTTTTATATCCGAAAGAAGACGTCAAATATTTAGACCCGGAGTCGACGGTACGCCAAGCGCTCGAGAAGATGAAACATCACCGTTTCACCTCGGTGCCGCTCGTGTCCGAGAACGGCTTTTACGCCGGAACGATGACAGAAGGGGATTTACTCTGGGCACTCGCCGAACAGCTTCGCGGGGAAGAAGACTACGAAAAAGTGCTCCGGACACGTCTGAAAGATATCAAGCAACGCGTCCGCTATAAACCGGTGGCAATCACGGCGCAAATCGAGGAGCTCGTCGATGCGATCACCGATCAAAACTTCGTGCCGGTCGTCGATGATGGCAAGTATTTCATCGGTATTATCCGGCGCCGTGACATCATCGAGTATTACTCGACGAAGTTGCAACAGCTCGAGAATAAAGTGAATTGAGAGAACGGACCAACCTGCTTGAAAAAGCGGGTTGGTTTTTTGTATGCGTGATACCGAGCAACTGTGTAAGCCTGTAGAATAAGGAAAAGCTTGATTCAACAAAGAAATACATTTGCCGCCCAATCCTGCCACTTGTCTTTCAAGGCAGAGATAAGTTCCTGGCCCCCAAAGGTAATCGAACCTTCGTGTGAAGCGTAAATCACCCAATTCATGTCTTCATTGAACCAAAAGCGTTCACCATAATGACCGTCATAGGATGGGTCTAATGAAGTTGTTTCAATCATCTGGATCGTGAGGTCTTCTTGCATTTCAAAAATACGATCTTTGTTTTGACTCAATAAGAAGTTTTGAATATCCAATACTTTACTTTCAATATCCTCGATGTAATCAGCGTTGAATGCAATAACATCGCTTCGCTTACAATCATAGAGCGGATACCAATAATGTTTTTCAATATCCCATATGGATAATAGCTTTTTTAGAAGATGATCAGCATGTTGGCTTGGTTCAAGGTCCATATAAGTTAAATCCCTCTGTCCAAATGGTAAGTTGGACAACCGAAACGATGAAGCTTGCCTTTCAGAAAGCTTGAGTCTCGCTCATCCTCATTCACTAACAATATCAAATTTCTAAATCCCACCATAGTCTGAATAGAAGTGTTCTGATCATGGACTGTTGCCGTAAATCTGTCCGACAGCTGAGTCCAAGAAGTTTGAATCTTTTAACAAGACGTCCCGAAGTCAGAGCGCCGTGAAGCCATAGTCGTCCGCTCGTTTGGTGAGCTAGACTTGACGTTCGAGTGTCGGGGTGCGCATCTTGAATTTTTCTAACGGGATGTGGAGACCGAGCGTGAGCTCGCCCTCCCGATACATCCGATTGTAGCTTTTGTGATTATTGAACATAAGCTCCTCCTTATTTCGCTTCCAAACGACGTGAGACGGCGGTCAAGATGACAGCGAGGATGACCATGATGCCACCGACCCAAGGCGTATGCACGAGACCAATCGAGTCCGCGACGATTCCACCGATGGTCGCACCGAGCGCGATTCCGATATTGAAGGCGGCGATGTTGAGCGCCGACGCGACATCGACCGCAGCCGGTACATATTTTTCAGCGAGTTGCACAATATATAGCTGAAGTCCAGGTACGTTCATGAAGGCGAGCAGTCCCATGAACATGATGGCGATGAGGCCCGCGACTTTGAACGGAATCATGAACGACATGACGATCATGACGGCCGCGTGGACGATGAACATATAGAACAACGCCTTGGCCGGGTTTTCATTGGCGAATTTACCGCCCGCCCAGTTGCCGATGGCGACGGCGATTCCGTAGACGAGCAGGACGATACTAATCAAGCTCGGACTGATGTTCGTCACGTCCTGTAAAATCGGTGTCAAATACGTGAAGGCGACGAACGTGCCGCCGTAACCGAGCGCGGTGATCAAGAAGCCGAGTAGGATACGGCCGTTCGTGAGCAATTTCAACATATCCGAGAACTTCGCCGGCGGTGACTGTTTCAAGTCGTTCGGGATCAAGAAGAAGCTGGCGATGATTGAGACGACCCCGAGTGCGGCGACGGCGAAGAACGTGGCGCGCCATCCGAACGCCTGCCCGATGAACGTGCCGAGCGGGACGCCGGTGACGGTCGCGACCGTCAAGCCGGTGAACATGAGGGCGATGGCACTCGCCTTCTTTTGTGGCGGGACGAGTTGGACGGCGATGGTCGCCCCAATCGAGAAGAAGACCCCGTGAGAAAAGGCGGTGATGAACCGGGCGGCGATCAGCAGTTCAAAACTCGTCGACAGGGCGGAAACCAAGTTTCCGATAATAAAGACGACCATGAGTGTCATGAGTAGCGTCTTGCGATTCATCCGGTTCGTGAGCGCGGGTGAACTACTCGCCACTTATTTGCTTCGCAAATTGAAGTGGGAGCTTCTTGGGAAGAACGTACTTTTATTAGCTACGTTTATTTACCAAGCTCGTCGGGTGGTTCCCACCCTGAAGAGCCGTTAGTCAGCTAACATCAGAAGATTGATGCTCGCGTTGATGTCACGGTCATGATGCGCGCCACAGGCACACGTCCATTCTCGGATGTCCATGGTCTTCATCTCGCCTTTTTCGCCGCAAGAAGAGCAGATTTGAGTAGAAGCAAACCATTGATCTGCCTTGATGAGCGTCCGTCCGTAGAACTTACACTTGTATTCTAGCTGGCGGACGAACTCGTACCAACTGACGTCGGCGATCGATTTGGCGACCTTGTGGTTCTTCATCATGTTCTTCGATTTTAATGTCTCCACGACGATGACTTGGTTCTCGTCAACGATTTGTTTCGACAGTTTATGAAGAAAATCTTTGCGTTGATTTGCGATCTTCTCGTGTTTCTTGGCGAGGATCAGCTTGGCCTTCTCTCGATTTTTACTCCCAACCTTCTTGCGAGACAAAGCGCGCTGCGCCTTCTTGACCTTTTCTTCTGACTTGCGAAGAAAGCGAGGGTTGTCGATCTTCTTAGACACCATCTCGTCATTTGTCATGATGACGAAGTGTTCCAACCCGAGATCGATACCCACTTTGTTTTTAGCAGGAATCCATTCTTCTTCCTTTTGGTCTACAAGAATAGAGACGAAGAACTTGCCCGTCTTCGTCATCGAGATTGTCGCGGACTTGATGATTCCCTCGAAAGAACGATGTTGTTTGAACTTCACGAATCCGATCTTAGGAAGTTTCACCTTCCCGTCCTCGATCCGGACGCTCCCGTTCTGATTGTTGGTCGTATAGGAGGAACGGTCTCTATGCTTCGATTTGAACTTCGGGAACCCGACAGATGTGTCGCGGAAGAAGTTGGCATATGCCTTGTTCAAATCCATCTGTGCATTCGCCAGAGACAAGCTATCGACCTCTTTCAAGAAAGGGAACTCGGACTTATACTTCGCAGGAGTAGGCAGCTTCTGCTTTGCGTCAGGGTTCAGCCTCGACTCTTCGTACAGTCGGATACGTTCTTCGAGCATCTTATTGTAGACGAAACGGACGCAACCGAACGTCTTCTTGAAGTATTCTTGTTGTGGCCTTGTCGGGTATAGTCGAAACTTGTACGCCTTCAGCAAAGTGATCACTCCTCTCCTTGTTTTTCGATGTATTGCCTGATGACGTCGATCGTCGCACCGCCGGTCGTCACGAGGCAGTAGCTCCGGGACCAGAACATTTCTTTCCACAGTCGTCTCTTGACGTGTGGAAAGTCTCGTTTGATCAGTCGGCTGCTCGCGCTCTTGTAGGCGTTCAGAAACTTCGACATCTCTGTGTTCGGATGGGCTTTGAACAACACATGGATATGATCACCGTCATGATTCCATTCGGTCAGTGTGATACGGTATGACGCGCCGATCCGTTCGAACGTCTGTCTCGCGAACTCCGAGACTGCGTCGTCAATCACCTTGCGTCTGTATTTGACCACCAAGACGAGGTGGTAATTCAGAAGGAAGACTGAATGTTTGTTTGTATCCATTTTCATTGATAGTTCAGTCCTTTTGATTGGTTACACTGATTGTATCAAACAATTGTAATCCTGCCAAGACGGGCGATTCATCTCCCACCTACGCTGGGCTTCGCCCCAAGACACTTAGAGGAGGGAGAATTCTCGCATAATTTAGTTAAAATTGGTGCGCCGAGGGCGACGCCGATCGCGTAACCGGAGATGATGAGACCGGCGAGCGTGATGCCGATATTCAAGTCACTGGCGATCGAGGCGAGCAGTCCGACCGGAACGAACTCGGTCGTCCCGATGCCGAAGGCGCTGATGGCGAGGGCAAGCAAGGCCAGCCCCCCGTTTTTGGGTGCCTGTTCGTCGACAGGCTGTGTGTATGGTTCATTCATGAGTCATTCCTCCTAAAAAATGGTTGATGAGACGAGGGCCCTTCGTCTCGAGGCAGCTCGAGCCTCTCAATCTCCTCTATTGTCCAGTACGGTCGAAAAAGAACCTTACTGTCTCAAGAAGCAGTTACGGATGAGATGGACTTGTATAACTGAGCTACAGTTGCTATCATAAGTCCAGCGAATTCAGTTGGGAAGTACGCACTTTCAAGTACGATAGGCACCGAAAAGTACCTACCCCGGCCAATAAGGAGGAACCATCATGCCATACAACATCCCGGTCGAGGCGACGCTCGACGTCATCGGCGGCAAATGGAAAGTCGTCATCATGTGTCATCTCATCAAAGGCGAACGCCGGACGAGCGAATTGAAAAAGCTCATGCCGAACATCACGCAAAAAATGCTCACGCAACAATTGCGCGAGCTCGAGGCAGATGGGGTCATCATCCGCACCGTCTATGAACAAGTTCCACCGAAAGTCGTTTACTCGCTTTCGGACTACGGATGGTCGCTCCAACCGATTTTGGATGCGATGTGTGCGTGGGGAGAGGGACATATCGAACAGACAGGCGAAGACGTCATCTCCTAATCAATCGGTCGCACAATAGGGTGCGGCCGTTTTTTGTTGGCTCAACTCGGGTACAGTCACAGAGACAAGGAGGGGACAACATGGAAGTGAAAGCGTATCGATTTGAAGATGACGGTTCAATCCCGAACAACCCGTATTTTCCGGTGTTGTTATATAAAGAAGCGTTCGCCGAGACCGATGCCATCCAATCGACGTTCGAGAACAACGGTTGGGGCAACAGCTGGGTGAACGGGGTGTTCGACTATCACCATTATCACAGCAACACGCATGAAGTGCTCGGCGTGAAGTCAGGACGGGCGACGGTGCAGCTCGGCGGGGCGACGGGGGATCTCGTCTCGCTCCAGGCGGGAGATGTCTTGATTTTGCCGGCAGGGACCGGTCACCGCCGATTGGAGGCGAGTGAAGACTTCGCCATCGTCGGGGCGTATCCGGACGGACGCGACTACGACACGTTGACGGGGAAACCGGAAGAACGGCCGGACAGCGTGAATCGAATCGAAACGATTGCCAAACCAGAGACCGACCCCGTGTTCGGGACGGCCGGTCCGTTGCATACCGAATGGAACAAGGAGGAGACGACATGAACCGCATTCCACATTCATTGATTTTAGCGACCTTGAAGCAACAGGTCGTCACGTTACCGGACGGGCGCGAGGTACGTACGCTCGGACAAGGCACGTGGCGGATGGGTGACGACGACTCAAAACGAAAAGCTGAGATTGAGGCGCTCCAGACGGGGCTCGATTGCGGGTTACACGTCATCGACACGGCCGAGATGTACGGGGAAGGGAAGGCCGAGTCGCTCGTCGGCGAAGCGATTCGAGACCGGCGCGACGACGTCTTCCTCGTCTCGAAAGTGTATCCACATAACGCCGGCGGCGACAAACTCGTGCAGGCGTGTGACGCCACGCTCGAGCGGCTCGGGACGGACTACCTCGACCTGTACTTGCTCCACTGGCGCGGCGACATCCCGCTCGAGGAGACGGTCGACGGGCTCGAGCAGTTGAAGGCGGACGGGAAGATTCGGGCGTGGGGCGTCTCGAACTTTGACGTCGACGATATGAAGGAGCTGCTCGCCTTGCCGAACGGGAAGCATTGCGCGGTCAACCAAGTGCTGTATCACCTCGGCAGCCGCGGCATCGAGCACGACTTGTTGCCGTTCCACGAAGAACAAGGCATCCCGGTCATGGCGTATTCACCGCTCGCCGAAGGAAGCGATGTGAAAGAGAAAATCTTTAACGACGAGACAGTGAACCGGATCGCCGAGGCGTATAGCGCGACACCAGCTCAAATTCTGCTCGCCTGGACGACGCGGAGCGGCAACGTCATCGCCATCCCGAAAGCAGGGCAGGCGGCGCACGTCGAAGAGAACGGCGCGGCGATGCTCCTTAACTTGAGCGAGGACGATTTAGGTGCACTCGACGAAGCGTTCCCACCACCGAGCGGGAAAGAACCGCTCGATGTGATTTGACGAAAATGGGTGAGCCTTTGGGCTTACCCATTTTTTATGTCGACTTCAGAGAAGACGAACGTCGTCTTCGTGTGCGCGTAGGGAATCGCGTCATCGATGAACTGTTCGGCTTCAGCGAACGTGGTAAAGCGCATCTTCAGGAGGAAACAAGCATCCCCAGAGACCCGATAGCAAAACGCGATGTTCGGATACGCCTGAAGGAAACGGGTGAACGCCTCGTAGTTCCCGTTCTTCACGGTCGCCTCAATCAGACAGTGAATCGGTTGGCCAAGTAAATCGTGGTCGAGCTCGATCGTATATCCTTTGATGACACCGAACGACTCGAGCCGACGGACGCGTTCGCCGACGGACGGGGCTGACAAGTTGATGCGACGTCCGAGTTCACTCATCGACAGACGGCTGTCTTTCGTCAATTCATCCAGCAGAAGACGGTCCGTTTCATCAATTTTTAGCATCGAATGAATTCCTCCTTATCTCGTTCTGTTTGCTATGTATTGTACCGCGAACACGTTAAGGATGAAATGGGAAACTCGACACATGGCTTCTATACTTGGATAAAGAGGTGATGAAATGAGTCGAATCGAACCAGCCCGTAACGGCGATACGCCATTCGAGCGATTGCTCGGTCATGACGAGAAGGTGATGCGACAATGGTCCGCGCTCGGAGACACGTTAGCAGGTGGAGGGAAACTGTCTACCGCATTGAAAGAACAAGTTCGACGGACGCTCGCGCAACAGAACGGGTGCGACTACTGTAAGGCGAAAGGGAAGCCTGAACCGGAAGCGTTCGATGAGCGGACGGCACTCGCCGTCGGATTCGCCGATGTGTTCATCCAACTGAAAGGCGATACACCCGCCTCGTCAATCCGTGTGCTCCAAGACGTCTTCACGGATGCCGAGATCAGTGAACTCTGTGCCTTTATCGCCTTCATGACGGCCTCGCAATACGTCGGGGCGATGCTCGGATTGGAACGAGAAAACCCACTCACGTCAATGTGAGTGGGTTCGTTTCAGTTCGCGAGCGGATGCTTCAACAAATAGTCTTCAATCTGCTCGAGCGTTTCTTTCAACACGCCGTCCTCAAACGGTGACTTGAGCCCGGCCAATTCGACGAGCTCGAGGAACGAGCGGCTGCCGCCGGCTTGGCAGAGCGTGAGGTAATCGTTCCACGCCGCCTCGCGGTCCTCATGCATGCGTACCCAGAACTGGAACGCACACACTTGTGCGAGCGTGTAGTCGATATAGTAGAACGGGCTTTGGAAGATGTGGCCTTGTTGGTGCCACCATGCCCCTGACTCGAGATACGCGTTCTCCTCATAGTCACGGTGCGGGAGGTACACCTTCTCGAGGTCACGCCATGCCTGGCGACGCTCCGCCGCCGTCATGTCCGGATTCCGGTAGATGACGTGTTGGAACTCGTCGACGAGGACGCCGTATGGAAGGAACGTGACGCTACCGGCGAGGTGATTGAACTTATACTTGTCGACTTGGTCGCCGAAGAACAGCTCCATCCATGGCCAACAGAAGAACTCCATCGACATCGAATGGATCTCACACGCCTCGTACGTCGGGAACGCGTATTCCGGCGTCTTCAAATGACGGCTCTCGTACACTTGGAAGGCGTGGCCGACCTCGTGCGTCAAGACGTCGATGTCCCCGGCCGTGCCGTTGAAGTTCGAGAAGATGAACGGGAGTCCTTCAGACGGTAAATATGTGCAGTAGCCGCCGCCTGACTTGCCCGGTTTTGCCGTCAAATCGAGGGCGCCGCGCTCTTGCATGTACTGGAAGAACGCATCTGTCTCATTCGACAGCTCCTTATACATCGTGTTGCCGCCTTCGATGATGAACGCTTCGTCGCCTTGCGGCGTGGCGTTGCCGTCCGGGAAGACGAACGACTCGTCGTAGTACGTGAGCGTGTCGACACCGATCCGTTTCGCTTGTTTCTCTTTTAAACTCGAGGCGAGCGGGACGATGACGTCACGGACTTGTTTCCGGAAGTTTGCGACGTTCGACTCGTCGTAGCCGACGCGTTGCATCCGGGCATAGCCGAGCTCGACGAACGACGGGAAGCCGAGGGTGTGGGCGATGTCGGTACGGACCCGGACGAGTTCGCCGTAGATGCGGTCGAGCTCTTCTCCGTTATCGCTTAAATATGTATAGCGTGCCTCTGATGCCGCTTTTCGTACCGAACGATCAGGGGACTGGAGGTATGGACCGAACTGGGACAAGTTGAGCGTCTTGCCGTCGAACTCGATCTGGGCGGCCGACATGACTTTCTGATAGCTCGTCGAGAGTCGGTTCTCTTCCTGCAGTTTCGGGATGAGCGACTCGTCGAACGTTTTGAGCGCGCGTTCGGCGAGCTCGAACAGTTGGCTGCCCCATTCTTCTTCAAGTTGGCTACGCAGCTCGTGCTCAGTCAGGACGCGGTAATACGCCTGCACTTCTTTCTCGTACACCGGCAACGCATCGTCAAAGAACGTCTGCTCGGCCTCGTAAAATGCGTCGCGTGTGTCGACCGAGTGGCGGATGGCGACGAGTTGACTTTGCGTCTCGAAATCGTTCCGCTCCTTGTTGATTTGGCGAATGAGCTCGTTCGCTTCTTCGAGTGTGCTCGCTTGTTGCAATTCGACTGAATAGTCCGACAATCGGCTGTTTAGAGCGTCCAAGTCGGGCCGTGCATATGACAATTTTGTGAAAGTCGTCATTGTAAGCGCCTCCATGATGTGAAATTTTTATAAAGTGTAAAAAGGGCTTGCAAAAGCGATTGCACACTCGTATCCTTACGATGTGTAAACGAATTCGCACTACCTTAAGACTACTATACCGTTTCTAAGGTAGGGATTGAAGTGCGAGCTTTTCGGGTATAAAAGCTAAGACTTTGATTAACAGAACATGTTGGAGGGATTAAGCTATGGGATTCTTTAAAAAACTTTTTGGTGGTAAAGAAGAACAACTTAACGCGGTTTCACCGCTTACAGGAAAGGTCATCGACATCACGAACGTTCCTGACCAAGTGTTCTCACAAAAAATGATGGGCGACGGCATCGCAGTCGAGCCGACAGACGGCAAAGTCGTCTCACCAGTCAACGGGACAATCGCGACAGTGTTCCCAACGAAACACGCGATCGGTATCAACGCGGATAACGGTGCGGAGTACTTGATCCACATCGGCCTCGACACGGTCAACCTTAAAGGGGAAGGCTTCGAGACGCACGTGACAGAAGGCCAAGCGGTCAAAGCGGGCGACACGCTCGTCACGTTCGACCTTGATTTCATCAAAGCGAACGCGCCATCGACGATCACACCGGTGATCATCACGAACCACGACAGCTTCGCAGTGAACAAGCTCGTCGCAGAAGGCGACAACGTGACGGCCGGCTCGTCTGAAGTCGTCGAATTGACGAAGAAATAAGATGATTTTCTTGCTCGGAGGCAGTCGCTTCCGAGTATTTTTTTGTCGTTTCGGGAACTATAATGAGAGAGAGGGGGAGAGACACATGGATGGAAAGAACGCACCGTACCGGGGTTACGGGGATCGGATTCGGATTTTACGTGAGCGGGCCGGCATCTCGATTGAGGCGCTCGCCGACAAGCTCGGGGTCGCGCCGTACTTTATTCGCCGGACCGAACTGAGCGAAGTATACCCGACGATGCCTTACATAGAGGCGCTCGCCGAGGCGCTCCAGATTGACGCGAACTACTTGGCCCGCCACATTTGGACGGGAGAGTCGCTGAAAGTGCTCATGAAAGGGAAAGTCCCTGAAATCGAACAGATGCGACTCGCCTATGACGAGGCGATGCACGGCAAGTCGACCGAGGACATGCAGCTCGAGCTCGAGGCGAGGATGCGCATCTTTGATTTGATGCACGAGGAGGAGTTGCGTCGCATCTTCGCCGAAGATGAGGAGCCGACGAACCATCACGCGCTCGAGGCACTCGTCGACGCCGTGCTCGACCTCGGCCGTGCCCAAGATATGTCGCACCGTATCGTGCCGTTTGCCCGTTACGTCGACCGCCTCGTCCCGGAACAATTCACCGAGAACTCGTTCCAGTACGCGGAATTCGGGTTGAGCGATAAATCCTATCGATTGCAATGAAAAAGCAGCCGTCCAAATTGGACGGCTGCATTTCGTTTAGCGCGACATGCGCGCTTCATAACGGACTTTCGGTTTCGTCCCGGCGAGCAAGAAGCCGAGCACGATGTTCAAAATCGTGAGCACCCATCCGACGTAACCGAACGTGTAGGCGAGGCTCGCGACCATCGTCTGCCAGTCGAGTAAGGAAGCGGCGTCACCTCGTACGGTGAAGCGGATGATCGTGAACCCGACGAGAGTCGTCGCCGTGATCAAAATCCCGATCCAGGCCCCACCGAACCGCGACGTCTGGGCACGCCGGCTGACTGGGTACCAGAACGCAAGCGTTCCGAGAAACGTACTTCCCGCATATGCGAGCAAGATTTGCCACAACGCATCGGCTTCCAAGAAGACGGTGTAACAGATAAACGTCGTGAGCGTCGTCATGAATGTAAAAATCAAAGCTGCGAGTAATCGTGATCGCATAGTTCGTTTCCTCCTCATTTTGCACATTCTTTAGAGTATACGAAAACGAAAATGCTGTAAACGTTATTGGCGATTCTGTAATATTTGTCTCCATTGTTTCAATGCGTTGTTTCCATAGAACAAGACGCCACCGCGATAGAATTTTGAGCCAATCCAAAGGATGACGCCAATCGAGCCGAGCATGATCCCAATCGACAGGGCGACTTCCCATACCGGCACGTCGACGAGCATGACCCGGAGGAACATGAGCATCGGTGTGAAGAACGGGACGAACGACAGAATCGCGACGATCGGTGCGTCCGGATTATTCAAGCCGAACATGGCGGCGAGGAAACCAGCGACGAGGAGCATGATGACTGGCATCGTCATCTGTTGTGCCTCTTCGACACGGCTGACGAGCGAACCGAGAACGGCGAAGAGGGCCGCATACAGCAAATAACCGAGCGCGAAGAACGTTAAGAGATAGAGAACGGCGCGGGCGTTGCCGGCGTTGTCGATGACGGACTGGGCCATCTCGTTGCTCCGGGCACTGAAGTATCCGAAGCCGAGGAAGATACCGATTTGCAGAAGCGCGAGCGTCCCGATGGCCGAGATTTTCGCGAGCATGTGCGTTACCGGGTGCGTCGTCGAGATGATGAGCTCCATGACGCGCGACGATTTCTCCGTCGTGACCTCGGTCGAAATCATCGACCCATACGTGATGATCGAGACGTATAGGAGCATGAGCATCACGTATACGAAGGCGAACGACGAGAACAGCTCGTCGGAGTTCTCCCCGCCGCGGCCGAGATACGATTCTTCGACCGGGATCGGCTCGTTGAAGGCGGCGATAACGGCCGGGTCGACATTCGCCGAATCGATCAACTCGGCGTTACGCACTTCACGGAGCGCCGTCTGAAGGAGCGTCGTGAACTCAGTCTCCGGACGTTCCGACAAGACGCGGGCCGAATAGCCGTCGATGAAGGCGAC
This sequence comes from Exiguobacterium sp. s150, assembly GCF_018618435.1. NCBI lineage: Bacteria > Bacillati > Bacillota > Bacilli > Caryophanales > Exiguobacterium > Exiguobacterium sp. s150. Next base: position 21,194 of record NZ_JACSMC010000002.1, read on the forward strand.
GACCTCGTAATCACCGTTATCGAGTCCTGCCCGTGCTTCGTCCTCGGTGACGTTTGCCGCCTCGACGTCTTCGTAGCCGAGCGACTGCATGACGGTGACAAGTTCTACGTTCTCCGTGACGAGGAGCGCCTCCCCGCTGTCCGTGTCCGCGAAGTTTGATAGGATGCGATCGATGTTCGTGAAACCGAAGATGAAGAGGATCGTCAACAGCGTCGAGATGAGAAACGCCTTGGAACGAAGTTTCGAACGTAACGTGAACGAGTAGAGCGGTCCGAAGTTATGAAACATGTTGGCCGACCTCCTTGATGAAGATGTCGTTCAGAGAAACAGGCTGGCGCATGAACGTCTTGACGGAAGCCCCCGCTTGGACGAGGGCGCCGAGCACGGCGTCACTGTCATCGAACGAGGCGAGGCGGACAAGGTGACCCGTTTTATGCGGTTCGACCGCGCGGACGACCGGGAGCGCCGTGACGACGTCGATTCGGTCCGTCTCAAGGAAGAGGTCTGGCTCTTCGTATCGGGACTTGATGGACGTCACGTCGCCGCTGACGACGGCGCGCCCACCCTTCAAGATGCCGATATGTTGGCACAGCTCCTCGACGTGCTCCATCCGGTGGCTCGAGAAGACGATTGTCGTCCCGGCGTCACGAAGGGCGAGCACTTCCCGCTTCAGAATTTCGACGTTCACGGGATCGAGCCCACTGAACGGCTCGTCTAAGATGAGGAGCTCCGGGTTGTGAATCAGCGCGGCGACGAGCTGGACTTTCTGCTGGTTTCCTTTTGACAGCTGCTCGACGCGCATCGTTTCATATTGAGGAATCTCGAGTCGTTCGAGCCACGACTTGACGGCTCGTTTCGCCTCGGCCGAGCGCATTCCTTTTAGACTTGCGAGAAAGACGAGCTGGTCGCGCACGGGCGACTTCGGATAGAGCCCGCGTTCTTCCGGCAAGTAGCCGACGAGGCGATGGTCGACGACACGCCCGTCCCACGAGATGTTGCCGTCGCTCGGTTTCAAGATGTCGAGGATCATTCGGAACGTCGTCGTCTTGCCGGCGCCGTTTGCTCCGAGTAACCCATACATCTCGCCTTTCGGTACGGTGAAGCTCAAGTCGTCGACGGCCGTGAAGTCGCCGAACTGCTTCGAGACGTGATCGATGTGTAATGTCATGTTTATACCCCCTTCAAAAAAGTGTCTACGCTTAGCGTACGCCTTCGTGAGCAAAAAGTTTCACATTTCTTCAAAAATGATTTATCTTGAAATCAAGATAATAAAAGGAGGACATGACATGACACTGCAATCAGTGGGCATCCATCACATCTCGGCGATGGTGAAAGAGCCGCAACGGACCATCGACTTTTACGGTGACGTCCTCGGACTCCGTTTCGTCAAACAGACGGTCAACTTCGACGACCCGGGCACGTATCATCTCTATTTCGGGGACGAGGAAGGCGCGCCGGGGACGGCCATCACGTTCTTCCCAATCCCAGGCTTGAATCAAGGCAGCGTCGGCAGTGGGCAGGTCGGCGTCACGGCGTACCTCGTGCCGGAAGGGAGCCTCTCGTTTTGGGAAGATCGCTTGAACGCGCATGGCATCCAGACGGTCGCGACCGAACGGTTCGGGGAGCCATCGCTCTTGTTCGAGGACCCGGACGGCCTCGTCGTCGAGCTCGTCGTCCGAAAGAGTTCGAAACGGACGAAATGGGTCGTCCCCGGCATCACGCAAGCAGAGGCGATCACCGGGTTTGCCGGGGCGACGCTCTTGTCGAAACAGCCAGAAGCGACCGTCACACTCTTGACCGACCTGTTTGGTTTTAAAAAGGTAGGGGAAGATTCGGAATGGGTCCGACTCGTCGGTACGGCCGACTACGGCAACGTCATCGACGTGAAAAAGACCGTCCTCCCGAACGGGGTGCCGGGAACGGGGACGGTCCATCACATCGCCTGGCGCGTCACGGACGGAAGCGACTATGACAAATGGCAAGACGCCATCTTCGAGCGCAGGCTCCGCCCGACCGAGGTGAAGGAGCGGCACTATTTCCGCTCGGTCTACTTTCACGATGACGGGCGCATCTTGCACGAGCTCGCGACCGACGCGCCGGGCTTCCTCGTCGACGAGACGATGGAGTCGCTCGGTACATCGTTGAAACTGCCGGACTGGTTCGAGTCGAAGCGCGACGCCATCACGAAGACGTTACCCCCAATCACGATTCCAAAAGGAGAAATACTATGATTCATCAATTCATTAAAGGCACGACCGAGACGACGTTCGTCCTCTTACACGGTACAGGCGGGACGGAGCAGGATTTGATTCCGCTCGCGAAAGAATTGAACGCGGACGCCAACATTTTGACGCTCCGGGGCGACGTCCTCGAGAACGGGATGTCACGCTTCTTCCGCCGCCACGCGGAAGGTGTGCTCGACTTGGAAGATTTGAAGAAGCAGACGGAACGCTTCCTCGCCTTCCTCGACGAGGCGGCCACGGAGTATGGGATTGACCGCGACAAGATGATCCCGCTCGGCTATTCGAACGGGGCGAACTTGATCGGCTCGGCGCTCTATCGTCAGAACGCGTTCCACGCGTCGCTGTTGTTCCACCCGATGGTGCCGGACCGTTCGCTCACGCTCCCGAGCCTTTCCGGCGCGAACGTATTCATCTCGGCCGGGGAACGGGATCCAATTTGCCCGAAAACAGAAACAGAAGAGCTCACATCGACGCTCCGGACAGCCGGGGCGGACGTTGAACTCTTCTATCACGGAGGCGGGCATGAACTGCGGATGGAGGAAGTCGAGGCGGCCCGGACATGGGTCGCGTCATTCATCGGCTGACCTTACGCCATCTTCTTCGGCTTCGATGTCGATGGTCGAGAGTAGACGACGAGGACACCGCGGTCAATCAAATAGGCGGCGAACAGACGTTTCGCCTCTTCAGAACGGACAGTTCGGTCGATGTGGATATACAATCGGCCGAGCTTTTTTTGTGACGTGCGGGTGAGGAGCCAAATCGAGTCGAGCGTATATTCCCAGCTCTTCAGCGTATCAGGCCCGATGTAGAGGTAACGGTTCGCGGTGCGTTCGAGCAAGTAGTTGAGCCACCAGACGTCCCGGGCGAGCTTCATGACGACACCGGTCAAGAACGTGATGCCGATGAAAAAGAGTGTAGACAGAAACGGATGCATGTCGGTGAACCGGTCGCGCAACGGTTCGAAGGCGACGAGGAACAGTCCGACGGAAAAGGCGCCGATGAACCACCAGAATCCGAAGTTAGAGAATGATCGTTTCGGGTCGTGGACCATGTGGTGGCGGTTACGGATGACGGAAGACATTCTCTACACCTCCTTTTTTTAGAATATTCAGACTATTTAGTAAAACTACTATACTATACATTACCCAAACTCGTCTATTTGAATACGCGGCAAACGTGCTTACACGTGAGCATTTTTTGAAGAAATCGCTTGCAACGGATGAAACGTGGGAATGATGACAGTGACGTCATCGTTTTTTTGTGAAATCGTAATTTCCGTACGCAGAAAAATCGGCTATGATGAGTGAGGAAAAATTAGATAGAACTTGAGGAATGTTTATGCGAAACCATTGGTACGACAATATTAAAGGCGTGCTCGTCTTGCTCGTCGTCTTCGGTCACTTGCTGACCGATGTGCGCGGCGCCTATGACGACCTGTTGCCGAATTGGATTTATTTGTTCTTATACACGTTTCATATGCCGTTGTTCATCATGCTGAGCGGTTACTTCTTCCGGGAGAACCGTTATTTGCGCGTCATCCAGCTGTTCGTCGTCTACGTCATCTGGCAAGTCATTCTCGGGTCGTGGTTCGCCTTCACCGAGGGTATCCCGCTTTTGTCGATTGACAATCCGGGTCTGAACGTCTTGAAGCCGTATTGGGCGCTCTGGTACTTGATGGCGATCATCATCTGGTACGTCATCACCCCGTACGTCACCCAGTTGAAAGGCTACGTCCTCTATGCGCTCTTGTTCGCGCTCCTTTTCGGCTTCCAAGCTGAGTCGACCGGCTTTTTCGCCTTGCGTAAGGTCATCATGTTTTATCCGTTCTTCTTAATCGGCAACTGGATGAGCGAGCGCAATACGTTGAACTTCTTCGAACTGCCGAAGCGGGCCGAGCAGCGCAACCGTTACCGACTCGGCGGAGCAGCCGTCTTCACGACACTCACGCTCGGGTTGCTCGCCTCGATGAGCTTCCAGCGCACGGACGCGTTCTATCATGTCGGCAACTTGTTCAAGTTCCGCTTCGCCTACGAGACGGCTGTGCCGGAGGCGATTTGGAGCGGGCCGTTCGCGTTCCTCATCGTCTACACGGTGTCGCTCCTCATGGCGATCAGCTTCGCGCTCATCGTGCCGGGACGTGAGCTGCCGCTCTTCACCCGGGCCGGGAAGTATAGCCTGTACGTCTATTTGGTGCACGTCTTCTTGGTCGTCGCCTGGAAGGCGTTCATCCCGGCCGCGTTCATGCCGACGTCGTGGCAACAGCTCCTCGTCTTGTTCGGGGTGTCACTCCTCATCGTCGCGGTCATCATCAGCCCGCCGGTCGTGCGCTTGTTGCGCCCGCTCGTCGAGATTGACGTCCGCCGCGCGCAGGACGAACGGGCGACAAAGGCGTAAACCCTTTTCTAAACGAGCGTTTTCCGCTACACTTTAAAGTAGGGTAACGAAACTAGAGCTAAGGAAGTGACACCATGCCATACGGAAATGGAATGAACAGTACTGAAGGAGACGTCAACGTCTCACGCCACGTCGTGGAAATGATTGCCGCGGTCGCGGTGAAAGAGACGAAGCACGTCTCGTTCACACAGGAAGACACGAAGTTGTCGGAGCGTGCGCTCATGAAGCACGTGAAAGTCGACGAGACCGAGGAAGGCGTCGTCATCCAGCTCGCGGTCTTCGTCGCGTACGGCCAGTCGATCATCAAGACGGTCACTGCCGTCCAAGAACGCATCACGCAAGACATGGACACGATGCTCGCGATGACGCCGCTCGCGGTCAACGTGAAAGTCGTCGGCATCCAATTATAAGGATCGGGAGAGGGGCGATGTGCTCCTCTTTTTATTTTTTTCTGCGAAAGCGGTTGCATAGATGAACCGATATCCGATATAATAGAAATCGAACAAGTGCAACCGTTTGCATCGATGACCAACGAGCAGCGGGTACTTGTCAAGTTCCCTAAATGTAGTCTGACGACAGAAACATTGGAAGGAAAGGCGGAAAGCATGTATGTCAACGATTGAAGCAGTTATTTTCGATTTGGACGGTGTCATCACCGACACCGCGGAGTACCATTACCTCGCTTGGAAACAACTCGGAGAAGAGCTCGGCATTCCCTTTGACCGTGAGTTCAATGAGACGCTAAAAGGCGTGAGTCGCACCGACTCGCTCGAACGCATCCTCGCGCTCGGCGGACGGCAAGCTGACTTCACACCGGCTGAAAAAGCGGAACTCGCGGACAAGAAGAACGAGCATTACGTTGAACTCATTCAGCACATCTCTTCTGACGATCTGCTCCCAGGCATCGTTTCATTCCTCGATGAAATCAAAGAGGCGGGACTCAAAATCGGAATGGCATCTGCTTCAAAGAACGCATTCGCGGTCGTTGACGCACTTGGCGTCCGTCATTACTTCGACCACATTGTCGATGCAGCAACTGTCGCCGATTCGAAACCACATCCCGAAGTGTTTTTGAAGGCTGCCTCTGCCCTTGGCGTGAAACCCGAACATGCCATCGGCGTTGAAGACGCAGCCGCAGGCGTGACTGCGATTAAAGCGGCAAACATGTTTGCTGTCGCCGTCGGGGACGAGTCGATGCTCGGTCATGCAGACCTCATCGTCTCTTCAACCGACGAACTCTCGCTCGGACGCATCCTCGAACGCGTCGGAGCGTAAAGACTACAATCATCTTCCGTGAGACGGCGACTGCCCCGAACAGTCGCCGTCTTTATTTAGGTATAAAGTCCCGAATAGACAGAAATGCCCAAAAACAGATGACAAGGACGTTACAAATCCGTTACACTTTTATATGAAAACAAGGAATTATTAGAAATTCTTGATTTAAAATAGGTAATCAAGGGTTTTAAATGGAATGTAGAAGGGGATTTGTGCATGGAAACCACGAACATCAACGAGCACATCTATCGGGAACTGATGGAAATCGAGGAGTCGTATCGACAATTGCAGCGCCGCGCTGAGTATTTGATCGCAGAACTAAGCCGGGACAAACGTGAAGACGAGATGATGCTCGATGCGACGAAACGGCTGCGTCCGCGCCGCGTCAACCAACGTTATCCGCTTGAGGTGTACGTCCATCAAGTGACGGACCTCTTAAAAGAACGGAAGACGATGAGCGTACGGGATATCCAAATGGAGCTCGAGCTCCGTTACCGGCACCATATCAGCAACATCTATCAGCTGATGGTGAAAATCGAGTCGGTCAATCCAGAGATTAAGAAGATTGGCCGCGGCCTGTATACATATGAAACAGCTGAGAACGTCACGACGGAACCAGCGCACGCATGACGGTAGCCCGACGAAGTACTCGTCGGGCTTTCTTGCTTGTAACATTTCTGATACGATTTCGGTGACTGGATTTATGCTATAATTCGCCAGAGTCTATTTTTTAACGAGAGAGGAACGGTTGGCCCATGTTATGGATTGCCATGTTGGTCAGTTTTGTGATGGCCATGTTGATCACGCCGCTCGTACGCCGCTTCGCGTACTTGATTGGCGCGGTCGACCACCCGAACGCCCGAAAAGTACATGTGCGGACGATGCCACGCATCGGTGGTCTTGCCATCTTCATCGCGTTTTTGATCGGTTACGCCCTGTTGCTTCCGGCGAGCCGATACAATGACGCCATCTTGATTGGTGCCGTCGTCATCGTCTTGACCGGCCTCATCGACGACCGGTTCCAACTGTCGGCCCGCGTCAAGTTGATGGGGCAGATGATCGCGACCGTCGTCGTCCTCAACTCGGGCATGCGGATTGAGATGATCAACTTGCCGTTCGACCAACAGCTTTACCTCGGCTCATGGAGCATCCCCGTGACCGTGCTCTGGCTGATTGGAATCACGAACGCCATCAACTTGATTGACGGCCTCGACGGCCTCGCAGCCGGTGTCTCGAGCATCGCGCTCGGGACGATTGCCGTGCTCGCCATCATCCAAGGCAACGTCTATTTGACGATGATGGCGCTGCTCCTGCTCGCGAGCACGCTCGGCTTCCTCGTGCATAACTTTTATCCGGCGAAGATTTTCATGGGCGACACCGGGGCGCTGTTCCTCGGTTATATGCTCGCCGTGTTCTCGCTCATTGGCTTCAAGAACGTGACGCTGTTCTCGCTCGTCGTGCCGGTCCTCTTGCTCGGCTTGCCGATCTCGGACACGATTTTCGCCATCGTTCGCCGGCTCGTCCAAGGACGGCCGCCGATGTCGCCGGACAAGTCGCACATGCACCACCAACTGATCGATATGGGGTTCACGACGCGCCAAGCAGTGCTCCTCATGTACGGGATGACGCTCTTCTTCGGCATCGCCTCGATTCTGTTCGCGAAGACGACGATGCTCGGCGCCGTCATCACGTTCGTCATCGTCTTGATCGTCATCGAGCTCATCGTCGAGTCGACCGAATTGATTCATCCGAACTATAAACCGCTCATCCAGACGTCCCGGCGCTTACTCGGCCGAACGAAGGCGGCGGATTAAACAGGAAACGACCGTGGGTAGCCCCGCGGCAGCTTGTTGACTAACATCAATAAAATCGCTCGTCCTTCCGGCGCAGCATCGCGACTCGCGTCGCTGCTAGGTCTCCGTCAGATTGCGTTCCTGTCGGAGCCGGTGCGCCGTCGGACGAGCAACACAAACGGTCGCCATCGGGCGGCCGTTTGTGTTTTTCTGAGGTCTCGATGGCCGAAGTAAAAGACCTCGTTTTCAATCTCGTGCTGGGCAGAGCGTCTCAAGCTTATCGAACATAAAAATGAGACGAACCCATTCGCGAAAAGCGAATGGGTTCGTTAACAGCCTGACCGTCTGAAGCCGCACGGTCGTTTTTTAATAGGCCGTCGTTTCTGACAAGTTATCGTCCGACTCTTCCTGCGTGTCAGTCTCTGCTGTGACCGGCAGTCCAAGTTCGGTCTTGAGGAGCGCTTGCTTGTCTTCGAGGTCCGCCTCGTCAATCTCGTAATAGTAGACGCCGCCAATCGTCAAGTCGCCGCCTTTGAGCGTCTCTTGGTTGAACGAGCGGAGCGACTTCGTGTACGGCTGCAGCTGTGATGCCTCGGCGAGCGTCATGTTCGTCCGAATGTTGTTGCCGACGGCGTTCATGATACGATTCAGCTTCGCAAACGAGTTGATTGTCGTCGCCTCGTTGATGATCGCCTCGAGCACCTGTTGCTGGCGTTTCGCCCGGCCGACGTCACCCTCGGGGTCGTCTTTGCGCATCCGGGCATAGGCGAGCGCCTCCTTGCCGTTCAGCGTCTGGACGCCCGGTTCGAGCTCGACGTTCCCGGTCGCCCGTCCCGAGATGGGGATCAACACGTCGACTTCGACGCCACCGACCGCGTCGACGAGGTCCTCGATGCCGTCGAAATTGATTGTCGCGTAATAGTCGATCGGGATGTCGAACAAGTTCTCGACCGTCGCGATCGTCGTGTCGATGCCACCGTACGCGTAGGCGTGGTTGATTTTGTCTTTGAACTCGCCGTCCGTCGTGACGATGTCGACGTAAGCGTCACGCGGGATGCTGACGAGCGTCACTTGGCGAGATTCCTTGTTGAACGTCGCCACCATGAGCGAATCGGTGCGGCCTTCCTCGAGCAAGGCACCGCCATCGACGCCGGCGAGGAGGACGGAGAAGTGGTCTTTCGTCAAGTCGATGCTGTCGTCCCGGCGCTCGGACTTGTCGCCACGGTCGAGCGCGTCGTTCGTGTTTTCGGCCGTCTCGTTCGCCTTGAACACGAAATAACCGAACGCGGCGCCGCCGAGGACGAGGACGATGCCGAGGGCGATGAGGATCACTTTCCACGGGGTACGTGTCTTACGAGGGGGTTGTTCCATGTCATCTCCTCATTTCAGTCGTTTCTTTTAGTATACGTGACTTATCGCACAAAATCACGTTCGATGACACGTACGTCCTGGGTCTTAAGACCCCCTTGCCCGTTCGTCAAATCGACGAGCCAGGCGAGCGCCGTCTCGGTCTCTTCGACCGGGACCGAGACGTGGAACGTGACGTCCTCGGCATAGACGATATCGTCGAGCAGATAGTCCGATTGCCGCAGTTCATTCTCGACTTTTCCGATCCAGCCGTAGTCGACCGATAGCGTCAACCGTTGCATCGGGACGCGCTCGACGATGCCGATCGCATCGAGCCCCTCGCTCACCGTGCCACCGTAGGCGCGGATGAGTCCGCCGCCACCGAGCTTGATGCCGCCGAAGTAGCGGGTGACGACGACGACCGTGTCTTTCAGTTGCCGCTTGCGGAGCACCTCGAGCATCGGCATGCCGGCCGTGCCGCTCGGCTCGCCGTCATCGTTCGCCTTCTGGTGTTCGTTCCGTTCCCCGATGATGTAGGCCGAACAGTTATGGTTCGCGTTCCAGTGTGCCTTTTTGATCGTTTGGATGAACGTTTGCGCCTCTTCCTCGGTCGCGACCCGTTTGAAGTGGGCGATGAATTTTGACTTTTGGATGACGACCTCGTATTCTCCATCTTGTTTTATAGTATAATTTGGTTCAACAGACATTTCTGAAAATTCTCCTTTCTATTTTTGAATATTTTTTTTAGAATTCAAGTAGGCGTTCATGCCGCACTTGGCGAATTTGGCTAAAGGAGACCACTACGTTTCGCTGTAACATTCGCTTTTTCAGACGATAATAGAAACGAGGACTAACTACCGACGTATTAGGGGATGGCATCGTGAATCATATTACCGATCGTACAGCTTTAGAACATATCATAACAAATATGATTGATACGGTGACGGAAAGTAAAGAGGAGATCGTCCGGATCACCGAGAGTTCGGCCACCGAGTACTCCTTGATTCAAAACGAGTTGAAAGAGCTGACGGAGAAGATTGAGTTTTACATCGCCGAATCGGACCGGCTCGATTTGCTCGTGAAAGCGGCGAAGAACAAGCTCGTCCAAGTGAGCAAGAAGTTTCATATACATAGCGAACAAGAAATCCGGGACGCCTACGAGCGGGCGAACCAGATGCAGCTCGAGCGCTTCCTCGTCCAAAAGGAAGAGATGAACGCACAGCAGCGTCGCAACGACCTCGAGCGCAGATTGCTCGTCCTCGAGGACACGATCGAGCGGGCCGAGAAACTCGTCAGTCGCGTCTCCGTCGTCTTGAACTTCTTACGTGACGACTTGCAACAAGAGTATTCCGACATGATGAAGAAGCAAGAGATGGCGATCAGCGTGTTCGAGGCGGCCGAGCGCGAGCGGCGCCACCTCGCCCGCGAGATGCACGACGGACCGGCGCAATCGCTTGCCCATATTTTGATTCGGGCCGACTTGATCGAGAAGACGTTCGACAAGCGCGGCAAAGACGAGGCGTTCGCCGAGCTGCATGAGTTGAAACGGCTCATCCGCGGTGCCTTGGTCGACGTGCGCCGGCTCATCTATGACCTTCGTCCGATGTCGCTCGACGACCTCGGCTTCTTGCCGACGCTCGAGCGCTACTTGCATCAGACCGAAGAGTACACGGCCATCAAGACGCGGCTCAACTATCGTGGGAATCGGGCCCGCCTGCCGGAGAAGCTCGAGATTAACGTGTTCCGTCTCGTTCAAGAGGCGGTCCAAAACGCCATCAAACATTCGAAGACGGCCGAGATTATCGTCAACGTCGAACAAGCACATGATGCGATTCATATCCACGTGCGCGACCACGGCGTCGGCTTCGTGCCGAGCACGATCGGGGAAGAGTCGTTCGGCATCGTAGGGATGCGCGAACGGATCGAGCTCGTGAACGGAAGCATCACCATCGATTCGGAAGTCGGCAAAGGGACGGTCGTCCGCATGTCGATTCCAATCGCGTAACCGAACCAACCAAGGGGGAATCATCCAATGGAACTGACACAGACACGCATCGCGATCGTCGATGACCATGAGCTGTTTCGTGAAGGCTTGAAACGGATTTTTGATTTAGAGGACGAGTTCTTCGTCGTCGCCGAAGGGCGCACCGGGCTCGACGCGATTCGTATCGCGAGCGAGCACAACCCGGAGATTATGATTCTAGACATCAACATGCCCGACTTGAACGGCATCGAGGCGACGAAGCAGCTGTCGCTCCTCTCACCGGACACACGCGTCCTCATCTTGTCGATTCACGACGATGAGTCGTACATCACGCACGCGCTTGAAGCCGGGGCTTCAGGTTTCTTGCTGAAAGAAGTCGCCTCGACCGAGCTCATCTCGGCCGTCCGTTCGGTCGCCAAGGACGGGGCGTACTTGCACCCGAAAGTGACGACGGGCGTCTTGAAAGAATATCGCCGCTTGCTTCAAATCAAAGACGAGCACGCCGGGCGCAACGTCGAGAGCCGCACGGACGATCCGGTGTACCAGCTGTTGTCGCGCCGTGAAGTCGAAGTGCTCCACTTGCTCGCCGACGGCCGCTCGAACCGCGACATTAGCGACATGCTCTTCATCAGTGAGAAGACGGTCAAAAACCACGTGTCTTCCGTGCTCCGCAAGATGGACGTCAACGACCGGACGCAAGCCGTCGTCGACGCGATTCGCCGCGGATGGGTCGAGATTTGACCGAGACCGATGCTTTACCTCGTTTTTGTGTTACAATATGGAATGGAATCCTAACATAATTGGAAAAATGAAACGACGTAAAGTGAGGATATAGAATGGGAAACATAGCTATTTTGACCGACAGTACCGCCTATTTGCCGGCCGAATTTTGTGAGACGCGCGAGGTGCACGTCGCGCCGCTCAGCGTGATTTTTGACGGGGAATCGTACCGCGAAGCCGTCGACATCACGACCGAGGCGTTCTATGACCGCATCGAGGCGGGGAATTTGCCGACGACGTCACAACCGAGTATCGGGGAGACGGTCGAGTTGCTCGAGCAGCTCCCGAGTGATGTGACCGATGTCATCGCCATCACGCTCTCGAGCGGGATTAGCGGTACGTACCAATCGATGGTCGCGTTGAACGACATGGTCGACGTCAACGTCCACGCGTTCGACTCAGAGATCTCATGCATGCCACAAGCGTTCCTCGTCGAGGAGGCGGTCTACCTCCGTGACGCCGGCGCCTCGGCCCAAGAGATTCTCGACCATCTCGAGAAGATGCGTTCGATGATTCGCGCCTACTTCGTCGTCGATGACCTCGACCACTTGCAGCGGGGCGGCCGTTTGAGCGCGGCGCAGGCACTCGTCGGCTCGTTCCTTCAAATCAAGCCGGTGCTTCATTTCCAAGACAAGCTCATCGTCCCGTTCGAGAAGATTCGGACGTACAAGAAGGCGGTCCGCCGCATCGAAGAGATGATGGAAGAGTCGATCAACGGTGACGGGGAAGGCTACTGCATCGGCATCATCCATGCGAATTGCCCGGAACGGCAGGCCGAGGAAATCGCCTCGTTGAAAGCGAAGTTCCCGAAAGCGCATATCACGGGGAGCCACTTCGGTCCGGTAATCGGGACGCATCTCGGACCTGGGGCAATCGGCATCACGTGGTATCGCCGCGACTGGTAAAACAAAAGACGGCCGAGCGGTCGTCTTTTTCGATTGAAAGGGGAGGAGACACGTGGCCAAGTATCGCCAAATCTACGAACAGCTCGCCGAGAAGATGCGGAGCGGCGCCTTGCCGGCCGAATCGAAGCTCCCGTCCGAGACCGAGCTGATGCATGCGTTCGAGGCGAGCCGCGGCACAGTCCGCAAGGCGCTCGATCTCTTGCAAGAGCACGGCTACGTCCGGAAGCATCACGGCAAAGGCGTCTTCGTTCTTCGCCGCGACCAAATCGAGTTCCAGTTCAACGGCATCGTCAGCTTCTCCGAGGTATACGCGTCCATGCTCGGCCGCTCGATTCAGACGACGGTCGCCTCGTTCGAGGAGATTGAGGCGCCGCCTTGGCTCGCCGAACGGATGAACCTCGAGCCGGGGACGGGGATGTATCGCATCGAGCGGGTCCGGAACTTCGACGGGGAGAACGTCATCCTAGACGTCAACTATTTCGTCAAAGACCTCGTGCCTGGATTGACCGAGGCGGTCGCCGCGCATTCGATTTATCATTACATCGAGCATGAGCTCGGCCTGCAAATCAGTTACGCCAAGCGGAAGATTGCCGCCGAGGACGTGACGGCGCTCGACCGGGTGCGGCTCGATCTACACGACTACGAATACGTCATCGTCATCACGAACGACACGTTCCTGTACGAGGGACGCCAGTTCGAATATACGGAGTCCCGTCACCGGCTCGACAAGTTCCAGTTCAGTGACGTGGCCCGCCGCTAAGGTCCTTTCTTCGGAAGAGGGCACTGAAAAACTTTGCCCTTGAGCCGCCCTGTCCGGTACGCCGCTTTCCTGGGGGCGGGCGTCGAGCCGCATCGCGACGTCGTCGCTGCTGGGTCTCGCCTTGCCCGCTGATTCCCCGGGAGTCGGCGTGCCCTCGGGGCGACACTGTACGTCGTCTCCCTTCCGGACTAAACTGGCTGTAACCAAACACCCTGGAGGCGATTTCGATGATGCCTGACCTACCAAACATGCCGCCGAGCCCGTATGCGGCGCTCTATGACCTGGAAAAAAGGCGATTGGCCCGACACAAGTCGGACCAATCGCCTTTTTCACGTTCTCACGCTCGGATAGAGAGGAGGTTTTTCAGTGCCCTCTCTTCGGAAGGGGTCTTTTTTCGTTTCGAATCGACACGAGAGGGAACAAAATGAATGAACGCCTGTCACACATTTGTCACGGTAACTTATATAGATAAGTTGTTGACACAACTCGTCTATATAAGTTAAACTTTGTTTGTAATCATATGTAACCGTTCTCAACAAACGCTTTCAAACAAAGGAGGCCTACATTATGAAGGCAGATTATCGTCAAATCGCGGCGGATATCCTCGAAGCCATCGGGGGCAAGGATAACGTCGACAAGGCGGCGCACTGTGTCACGCGGCTCCGTCTCTCATTGAAGGACCAGTCGAAAGTCGACGAGGCGAAAGTAAAAGAAGCCGACCTCGTCAAAGGGGCATTCGAGAACTCGGGTGTGTACCAAGTCGTCATCGGGGCAGGGGACGTCGAGCGCGTCTACGCCGAGTTCATCAAGCTCGCCGGACTTGAAGCGGCGACGGTCGCCGAGGTCAAATCGGCCGGCGGGAAGAAGATGAACCCGCTTCAAAAACTCGTTAAAGTCTTCTCAGACGTCTTCATGCCAATCATCCCGGCGATTATCGTAGCCGGTCTTTTGATGGGGATCAACAACCTACTCGCATCAGAAGGTCTCTTTGTTGATAATGCGACGCTCATCGAAGCGTATCCGAACCTACAAGGTCTTTGGGACTTAATTAACATGATGGCGAACACGTCATTCGTCTTCCTCCCAGCGCTCGTCGGTTGGTCGGCGACGAAACGGTTCGGCGGCAGCGAAGTGCTCGGGATCGTCATGGGTCTCTTGCTCGTCCACCCGGACCTCTTGAACGCCTGGGGATACGGTACGGCGGCGCTTGAAGGCGACGTCCCGACGTTTGACATCCTCGGTTTGTTCGAGATTGAGAAAGTGGGCTACCAAGGTCAAATCTTGCCAGTCCTTGCTGCAGCGTTCATCTTGAGCCATATTGAAATCTTTTTGAAGAAGCACGTACCGAACGCAATTCAGCTTCTCGTCGTACCGATCACGGCGATTGTCGTCACCGGTTTCCTCGCGCTCGCGATCGTTGGACCAGTTACGCGTGGTCTCGGTAACGTCATCGCGATGAGCATCGTCAACGTGTTCGAAGCGATCCCGGTCATCGGGGCGCTCCTATTCGGACTGTTCTATGCACCGCTCGTCGTCACAGGGATGCACCACTTGTTCATCGCCATCGACTTGCAGCTCGTCGCCGAGACGGGTGGCACGTTCATCTGGCCGATGATTGCCTTGTCGAACATCGCCCAAGGTTCGGCCGCGCTCGCGATGTTCTTCGTCTACAAGCACAACGCGAAACAAAAGAGCATGGCGTCGACGTCAGCGATCTCGGCTTACTTCGGGATTACCGAGCCGGCCATGTTCGGGGTGAACTTGCCGAACAAGTTCCCGTTCTACTCAGCGATGATCGGTTCGGCGACAGCCGCCATCTTCATCACGCTCAATAACGTCCAAGCGATCGGAATCGGTGTCGGGGGACTCCCTGGCTTCCTCTCGATCTTCACGGACAAAATCCTTCTCTTCATCGTCGGGATGATCATCGCGATCGTCGTCCCATTCGTTTTGACGTTCGTCTTGTCGAAGCGTTACATGAAGAAAGGTGAAATTGAACAAAATAAAGTAGCATGATGACTCGGGAGGGAGGGACGGCAGTTCTTCCCTCTTTTCGATTGGAATGAAAACTCTTACAAAAAAGGAGATTACACACATGACACAAAAAAACTGGCGCAAATCCGTCGTCTATCAAATCTATCCGAAAAGCTTCTACAGCCCGGAAGGTAACGCCACCGGATCCATCAAAGGGGTGACCGCGAAGCTCGACTACTTGGCCGAGCTCGGCATCGAGTACATCTGGATGACGCCGGTGTACAAGTCCCCACAAAACGATAACGGTTATGACGTGAGCGACTATTACGCGATCGACCCGTCGTACGGGACGATGGACGACCTCGACGAGCTCGTCCGTGAGGCCGAGGCGCGTGGCATCGGGCTCATGATGGACATCGTCGTCAACCACTCGTCGACCGAGCACGAGTGGTTCCAAAAGTCGCTCGCCGGGGACGAGCGCTACCGCGACTACTACATCTGGCGCGACGAGCCGACGAACTGGGAGTCGAAGTTCGGGGGCAACGCCTGGAAGTATGACGAGAAGAGCGGCCAGTATTTCCTCCACCTGTTCGACGAGACGCAGGCCGACCTCAACTGGGAGAACGAGCAGATGCGCGAGGACGTCTATGAGATGATGCGCTTCTGGCGCGAGAAAGGCATCAAAGGGTTCCGTCTCGACGTCATCAACTTGATTTCGAAACAGCAGGACTTCCCGGAAGACGACTCGGACGGGCGCAAGTTCTACACGGACGGCCCGCGCATCCATGAGTTCTTAAAAGAGATGAACCGTGAAGTGTTCGAAGGGCATGACGTCATCACGGTCGGCGAGATGTCGTCGACGACGCTCGACCACTGTGTCCGCTACTCGAACCCGGACGAGAAAGAACTGAGCATGACGTTCAGCTTCCACCACTTGAAGGTCGACTACCCGAACGGCGAGAAGTTCGTCGCCGCCCCGTTCGATTTTCTACAATTGAAAGACATCATGTCGACGTGGCAGGAAGGGATGCACGGCAAGGGTTGGAACGCCATCTTCTGGTGCAACCACGACCAGCCGCGCGTCGTCAGCCGTTTCGGCAACGACACCGACCACCGCGTCGAGAGCGCGAAGATGCTCGCGACGGTGCTGCACGGCCTGCAAGGGACGCCATACATTTATCAAGGCGAGGAGATCGGCATGACGAACCCGGGCTTCGACTCGCTCGATGAGTATCGCGACATCGAGACGCTCAACATCTACAAGCTGAAGCGTGAGCAGGGCGTGTCGCACGAAGACATGATGGCCGCCATCAAACAGAAGTCACGTGACAACTCGCGCACACCGATGCAGTGGGACGCGACGCCGCACGCCGGTTTCACGAGCGGAACGCCGTGGATCAACGTCGCACCGAACTATACAGACGTGAACGTCGAGACGGCGCTCGACGACCCGAACTCGGTGTTCTACCACTACAAGAACTTGATCTCACTCCGAAAAGAGCTCGACGTGTTGACGGACGGGGACTATACGCTCCTGACACCGGACGCGCTCGACGTCTGGGCGTACACGCGGAAGACGGACGAGGAGGAAGTGCTCGTCGTCGCGAACTTCTACGGACCTGAGACGACGTATGAGATTCCGGAAGGCTTCACGCGGGCCGACGTCGTCAGCCACAACTACGACGTGCCGAAGCTCGACGGGACGACGTTGTCGCTTCGGGCGTATGAGGCGATCATGTTCTACAAGAAGTGAATCGAAAGGGTGATAGGTCCGACTTGAATCGGGCCGGTCGCCTTTTTTCATTAGGGGCGGCGCGAGAGATGAGCAAGACTCGATTGCGTATAAGCGCTAAACTGATAGTAGCCCTAGCCGTCTATTTACGTCTGGGAGTTGAAAGAGAGTCTACGAAAAGAACGGAGGAGTCAATCATGGAATCGATCTGCTATACGACGGAGCCGCCTGCTGACTTTGGAGCGTTGTTAACCATCTATGAAGAGTTAGGTTGGAATTCACTTGGGTTATCCGTTGAAGAGTTGGAGCGAATGTGTCGGCAAAGTTGGTATGCGCTGTATGCGTTTGATGATCAACAGCTGGTCGGGATGGGGCGCGTCATCTCAGACGGGGTGATTACCGGCATCATATGCGGCGTGTGCGTGTCACCAAGCCATCAAGGGAAAGGAATCGGCCAAGACATCATGGTTCAACTCATTCAACACTGTGAACGACATCGCGTCATCCCTCAACTCATGTGTG
This sequence comes from Exiguobacterium sp. s150, assembly GCF_018618435.1. NCBI lineage: Bacteria > Bacillati > Bacillota > Bacilli > Caryophanales > Exiguobacterium > Exiguobacterium sp. s150. Next base: position 38,903 of record NZ_JACSMC010000002.1, read on the forward strand.
TCGAAGACTTGGGACCGTATTACGAGAAGCTCGGCTTTGAAAAGTTTTCAATCGGTATGACGAGACGACCGACTTCCCGGTAAAGAAAGCTCGGCTATCTTTTTCATTGCCGAAAGTCGGCTTCTCGTGGTAGATTATTTCTTAATGGTGTCGTGTTCATACGACCCTATAAAATTTTATACACTATGGAGGTGTCACTCGATTTATTCGAGGAAAATGTGGACAGGATATACTCGACACAGGTAATGGCCGCTGGGGCTGGCGGCGGAGATGTGGATGGCCCGATTTGGTTGTTGTTGTCACTCGTTGCGTTATTGATCGCGCTCACGGCGTTCTTCGTCGGTTCGGAGTTCGCGGTCGTCAAGGTCCGGATGTCTCGGCTCGATCAATTAGTCGCCGAAGGGAACAAGTCGGCCGTGCTCGCGAAGAAGGTCGCCTCAGACCTCGACTACTACTTATCGGCGTGTCAGCTCGGCATCACGGTGACGGCGCTCGGTCTCGGTTTCCTTGGGGAACCGTCGGTCGTCCGGTTACTGACGCCGCTCTTCAATGAGTTCAACATCCCGGCGTCGCTCGCGTCCGTCATCTCGTTCATCACGGCGTTCGCCATCGTCACGTTCCTACACGTCGTCATTGGCGAGCTCGCACCGAAGTCGCTCGCGATTCAATACGCGGAGCGGATGACGCTCATCTTTGCCCGACCGCTGTTTTGGTTCGGACGCATCATGTTCCCGTTCATCTGGTTGTTGAACGGATCGGCGCGTCTTCTCCTCGGTTTGTTCGGGGTGAAGCCGGCTGGGCACGAAGAAGCGCACTCGGAAGAAGAGTTGAAGATCATCATGACGCAAAGCTTTCAAAGCGGGGAGATCAATCAGACGGAGCTCGCGATGATGCAAAACATCTTCTCGTTCGACCAGCACGTCACGAAAGACGTCATGGTGCCGCGGACGAAAGTCGAGGCGATCGACATCGAGGCGACGCGCGCCGAAGTGCTCGCGACGTTCGCTGACAGCCAGTACACCCGTTATCCGATCATGGAAGGCGGGGACAAGGACCATTTAATCGGCTACATCAACGTCAAGGAAGTGCTCATGGGCTTGGCGATGCAGCCTTCTGTCGATTTGAAGGCGTACGTGAAAGAGTTGCCTGTCGTCCACGAGATGACACCGTTAGAAGATACATTGAAACAGATGCGCGAGGTGCGGACGCATATCGCCATCGTCCTCGACGAATATGGCGGCACGTCCGGCCTCATCACGCTCGAAGATTTGCTTGAAGAGATCGTCGGCGAGATTCGTGACGAGTTCGACGAGGACGAGGTCGACCCGATCCATACGGTCGATGCGTCGACGTACGACATCGACACACGCGTCCGCCTCGACGAGCTCGAAGGACGCTTCGGCCTCACGTTCGAGAACGCCGAGGAGATCGATACGCTTGGCGGTTGGCTCCAAGTCAACCGGGACGAGAATAGCGTCGGGACGACGTTCGAGTTCGACCGCTATATGCTCACCATCCTCGAGATGACAGAGCATCACGTCGAACGGGTCCGTCTCATCGTCCATCCAGACGTCAAAGAGGCATAACAAAAGGTTCATCCGCGTTTGTTGCGGGTGAACCTTTTGTCGTTCCATCAATGCGGGGGCGACGATGTTTCTGAAGCGAGGAGGTTTAGTCTACCCGTCGGTCATTCCATCTCCATCCATTCTTTATGATTTCGTTGCAGTCGGTCAGCCAAACCTTCCTGATCGATTTCTTCCGCGTTGACGCGTCCGGAATAGAATGACTTGTTCCCGTCTTGAATCGAGATGAGAAGTGTCCGGAACGGCACGTCGGCCTCGTCGAGCACGCGTTTGACGTCACACATCCGTTCACTCGCATGTTGCGCCGTCGCATCTTCGCCTTCAATCCAGATGACGAGGGAACCGTGATCGCGTCCGATTTGTTTGATGTCGTACGGGTGGTCGAGGATGAGCGTCGTCGGGTCGAGCGCCTCCTCGGCCGAACCTTCGCCTTCATAGATGGTCAACACTTCTTCATACAACTCATAGTCGAACGGGAGCGAGCGGAGGGCTGTTTCCACGAGCGGGTGATATTCCGCATGTAGCCGATTGAACGTCACCGTCCCGGACAGGACGTCATCATAGTAATCGTTGATAATCGCGCCATCCCCGTTTACGACCACATCAAACTGTGTGTCCTCGCTCGTTTGTGATGCAAATGTGACGACGTACGCATCGCTCCCCCAAATCTGTAGCCCAGCGTGTACCGCCGATACCTCGATATGTGGATAGTTCGTCGTGACGTATTGTTCCGCCGTCGCGATTGCTCGCTGTTCATCTCGCGGGTCACCGAACAATGTGTGTGATAGGAGCGTACCGACCCCGTACAGGATGAGCCCGGCTCCGATCAGCGTCCCGAGAAAACGCCGCATACATACCACTTCCTCACTAAAAAAGTCTGTTTCTTCCATCATCGTAATCGATTGCGTATTTGAACACATCCGCCTAAAGAACGAAAGGCGTCGACTTACGGACGATAACTCGTGTGTCATGCAACCAGTCGACCTGATAGCGTCAGAGAAAAAGGACTGATTTCATGGGACAACTCGTCATCCATCCAGACGGGCAACGCGCCATCCGTTTCGGCATGTGCCAACGCTGCCTGAGTACCGACGTCCGGGGTTTCACGTGTCTTCACGGGAGCTGCAGCTATTGCCGCAACTGTCTCCACCTCGGTCGGGTATGCCGCTGTGACTTCTTAAAAGAACTCGACGTCACGACGCCGGTCGAGCCGACCGAGCTCGTCATGCCGTTCGCGTTGAGCGACGGCCAACAACATGTGAGCGAACAGCTCCTGAAGTGGTGGGAGACGAAGACGTCCGGCCTCGTCCACGCCGTCTGTGGGTCCGGCAAGACGGAGATGGCGTTCCCGGTCATCGAACGCGTCGTAAACGTTGGGAAGCGTGTCCTCATCGTCTCGCCGCGTCGCGACGTCGCCATCGAATGGGCCGACCGACTCGAGCGCGCCTTCTCCGTCCCGATCACAAGGCGTTACGGCGGTGGGGAGAAAGACACGGTCGGGATGATCACCGTCGCGACGGCACCGCTCCTATTGAATTTGAAACACGTCTTCGACTACGTGCTCGTCGACGAGTCGGACGCGTTCCCGTTCGCCTTTGACTTGTCGCTCTGGTGGACGATTCGACGCGCCGGGAAAGGCGTCTTCTTGTTCGTGACGGCGACCCCGACCGTCTGGCAGCGTCAGTTCCCGACCGTCCACTTGTCCCGGCGCTATCACGGGCATGACTTGCCCGTCCCGACGCTCGTCAGACAGACGGATGAGGCGATCATCGCGTTCTGCCAGAGGGAGACGCCGCGGCTCTTGTTCGTCCCGACGAAGGCCGACCTCGTCCGCTACGGGGAACGATTGACCGATGCCGGCTTCACGGTCCGCATGGTCTCGGCCGACACGGACGAGCGGACGGACACGCTCGAGTGGCTCGCCTCGACGAACGGCATCGTGCTCGCGACGTCGATTTGGGAGCGGGGCATGACGGTGCGCGGGGTCGATGTCGCCGTGATCGAGAGTGAACATGAGCTCTTCACCTCGCGCGGTCTCATCCAGATGGCCGGGCGGGCCGGACGAAAACCGGACGCGCCGACCGGGGACGTCGTCTTCTTCTACAACGAGCGGACGTGGCGTCAAGACCGGGCCATCGAAGCGATTGAACGGGAGAATCGCCGATGAACTGCCTCGTCTGTCGGAAACCGCTCAATGTCAAATGGACGCCGTCGACGTTGTTCAAACGTGACTGGGTCTGTTCGGACTGCGAGACGTCACTCACCCCGCTCGTGCCGGGCTGTCCGAGATGCGGGCATCCGACCGAGGACGAGAAGACGTGCCCGGACTGCATCCGCTGGCTCGCCCTCGGTCTCGACTTGACCGTGCGCTCGCTCTACGCCTATGACGAGGCCGGGGCGAACTGGCTCCACCGGTACAAGTTCGGCGGGGACGTGGCGCTCGTCGAACACGTGAAGCCGGTCCTCCGGGCGTGTCGTGAGAAAGGCGTGTGGTACGTACCGATTCCGCTCGGCGAGGCGCGATTAAAGGAGCGGCGCTTTAATCAAGCAGAGCTTCTCGCGCGTGCCATCGGACCGACGCGGCCGCTACTTCAAAAAACGGAGGTTTTGAGTCAACGCGAACTTGGGAAAGGAGAAAGGCGGCACCGTCAAAACCCGTTCGCTATACAAACCGAAGTCCGATGTGAGAAAATTGTTCTCGTCGACGACGTCTATACGACAGGGACGACGCTCCATCAGGCGGCGCTCACGTTGAAACATGCGGGCTACCGAGAAGTTTCTGCCGTTTGCTTGTTCCGGGCGCTAAACAAATCAAAAACGCGTCCGATATAAAAGGCAGAGGTGAAGGACAATGGAAGCCACAACGTGTCAAAAGTGCGGACGCCTGTTCATGAAACAAGGCCGCTCGCCTTACTGCCCGTCCTGCGGGGAAGTCGACTTTCAAAACTTCTTGAAAGTACGCGACTTCATCCGCGAACCAGACAATAGAGAGACCACGATCGGGGCCCTCGTCGAAGCGACAGGCGTCTCCGAGCTTGATATCACGCGATATATCCATGAAGGACGCCTGATCATCAAGGACAACCCAGGACTCGCCATCAGCTGCGTCCGGTGCGGGGAACCGACGAACGACGGAAAAGTTTGTACGAGTTGCCAGACCGACATGCAGCAAGAACTGCACAGTTTACACCAGAGCATCACGAAACCAAGCGCTCGCGCTTATCGTTTGGACTAACATCAAGAGGGGGGATACGCATGCGCATCGATTCTGCCAAGTGGGTACATTTACCACACACGTACGAGAAGAAAACGCAAGCCGAGACGAAGCCCGAGCCAACACGCCAAACGGACCGACTATCGATATCGGCGGAAGCCCGCGCCCGGTTTGAAGAACCGGTGAAACATCCGGAACGCCTTGAGAAGATCAACGCCTTGAAGGCCGAGATTGACGCAGGGACGTATTCACGGGACGCGCGCGACATCGCCAAACGCTTTCTACAAGGATGAATGGAAGCAAGGTCCGCTTGAGGCCTTCGCACGGATAACACGGCACGGAAGCTGACTAGAGGGGACCCCTTTTTAGTCGGCTCTTTTTTTGGAAAAAGGAGAGACTTATGCTCACATTACATACACGTTTACTTGAACTCGCCTACGAAAAAGAACAGCTCTTGATCAAAGGCGACATGCCCGCCTTTACCGCCCTCGTCAAGGAAGAGTCGAAACTCGTCCGGCAAATCGCACAAAAAGAAGCGGAACGGCTTCAAGGTTTGCTTGTTTTGGACGATGAAGAGAAAGAAGCACTGAGACCGGTCTTGTTCGAATTGAAACGGCAGAACGAACTGAACGCCGCCTTGCTCGAACAGTCGCTCAACTATATCAACTGGCACCTCGACATGCTCATGCCAGACGCAGACGATTTCACTTACGGCCAACAAGCGTTCGAGACACGCTCGTTCAGCCGCGACGTATAAGGGGGAAGATTGATGGGTTCAACATTTATGGGATTAGAGACGGCACGGCGGAGCCTCTCGACACACCAATGGGCGCTCCAGGCGACCGGCAACAACGTCGCCAACGCCTCTAACCCGGGCTATTCACGCCAACGCCTGACGATCGGCATGACCGAACAACTGAGCGTCAACTTTGGCGGCACGAAGGCCGGACAGTTCGGGACCGGTGTCCGCGGCGAGACGCTCGCCCGGATTCGTGATTTGATGATTGACCAGCAGTATCGGGACGAGTCGGTGAAAAACGCCTTTTACGCGACGAAACAGGCCGCCTTCGGCCGGATGGAAGACATCATCAACGAGCCGTCGGAGAACGGGCTCGCCAAGTCGCTCGACTTGTTCTGGGCGTCGCTCCAAGACTTGTCGGTCAACCCGGACGACACGGGCGCGCGCAGCGTCGTGCGGCAACGGGCGATGACGCTCACGGAGACGTTCAACTACATGTCGTCGTCACTCTCGAAAGTCCAGGACGACTTGAAGTCAGAAGCCGACGTCGTCGTGAAGAAGATTAACGACCTCATGACGAAGATCGCGAACGTCAACCGTCAAATCGGGGACTCGGAACCGCTCGGCGTCTTGCCGAACGAGCTCTATGACGAGCGCGACCGCTACATGGACGAGCTCGCCCAATACATCGACTTCAAACGCGTCCCGGTCGATTACTTGAACGGCGAGACGCGCGGGAACTCGCAACGCGTCGCCGAAGGCCGGCTCGATATTCGCGTCACGATCAACGGGCAAGACGTGACGCTCGTCGAAGGCATCTCAGGTAACGTCGGCAAGTTCGACAATTTGGCGATGACGGACGCGACGGGTGCATCGACGGACTTGACGCACGCCGACATGCCGAACGGGAAGTGGAAAGCGCTCGTCGAGATGTACGGCTCGGCCGATGGTCCGGAAGGGGCCGACGGAGCCTTCACGACGATGCTGAAAGACTTGGACGAGATGGCGAAACAATTCGCCACCGCTTTCAACGCGCTACACGGACAACATAAAGACGCCAAAGGTGCGGACGGAACGAGCGACTTCTTCGCAAACGTTGACAGTGCCGCGACGATCAACGTGAGCGACGCCATCATGAAAAACCTCGACTTGATCGCCGCATCCAAGGACGGCAACATCGGGGACGGAAGCGGCGCGCTCGCGCTCGCGAACTTGAAGTCACAAGCGCTCGCCTTCAACGGCTCGGTCACGACCGACACGTCGATCGGCAAGTACTATCAGAACGTGATCGGCAACATGGCCGTCGCGGCTGACCAGAGCGGTCGCCTCGCGGCGAGCACGTTCGCCCTCATGGCGAGCTCGGACCAGCGCCGCATGTCGGTGAGCGCCGTGTCGCTCGATGAAGAGATGACGATGATGATCCAGTACCAGCACGCCTATAACGCGGCGGCCCGGAACATAACGGCCGTCGACGAGATGCTCGATAAAATCATCAACGGCATGGGAATCGTAGGGAGGTAATGACTGATGCGTGTCACACAGACGATGCTCACACAGACGAACTTGAAGCACTTGTCGGCGAGCTATAACACGCTCGCGAAAGTGCAAGAACAATTGATTAGCGGGAAACGGATTCAACGCGCCTCGGAGGACCCGGTCGTCGCGATGCAAGGCATCCGTTACCGGACCGAGGTGCGCGAGGTCGACCAGTTCCGCCGTAACGTCAGCGAGGCGACGAGCTGGATGGATTTGACCGATTCGACGCTGAACGAAGTGACCGAGGCCGTCAAACGGATTCGCGAATTGACGACGCAGGCGGCGAACGACACGTACGAGTCGTCGCAGCGCGCCATCATCAAGAGTGAGATCGACCAGCTCGTCGAGCATATCGGCTCGCTCGCGAACGCGAAATCGGGCGAGAAGTACATCTATAACGGCACGAAGACGGACCAGCCGCTCATCGACATGGCCGCGCTGAAGGCGTTCCTCGCCGACCCGGCCGCGGACGTCGATTCGATTTATACGGGCGGTGTGCCGACGGACAGCGGCAAGATTTCCTTCGAGGTGTCAAAAGGCATCACGATGCAAGTGAACATGCAGCCGGAGACGGTGTTCGGCCGGGAGCTGTTCGAAGGGCTCCGTGACCTCAGCCGTCTGCTCGGGGACGAGACGTCAGGCGGGGCCGACTTGTCGGCACAGCTCGCGACGCTCGACACGCTCGGACAGAACTTGATCACGGAACGGGCCGAACTCGGCGCGCGCGCGAACCGACTCGAACTTGTCGACAATCGCCTGCAAGACCACGAGATCATCGCGAAGACGATCATGTCGGACAACGAGGACATCGACATCGAGCGCGTCATCATGGAGCTCAAGTCCCACGAGACGGTGCACCGGGCCGCACTCTCGGCCGGCGCCCGCATCATCCAGCCGACGCTCCTCGACTTCCTTCGGTAACGGCGGATGAATCTCGCGAGGCTTGAGATGCGGCAGACGCATGCCGCCATCCAGATGACGTCGAACCGGCCCGTGCTCGAGATGAGACAAGGGCGGGCGGAGCTCTCGATGACGCAAGGGAAAGTCGAGATGTCGCAACGGACGACACAAGGGACGCTCGAAGTCGACTCGTCGGTCGCCCGGAGCGAGAGCAACTTAAAAGGCGCGCTCGAACTCGGCCGCCATTTCGGCGGGCTCGGCGAACAAGGGGCGCGCGAGGCGACGAGTATGGCCGCCCGCGAAGGCGACCAGCTCATGCGGATCGAGAACGGCAACCCGATCCCACAGATCGCCGCCAGCAAAGTGAACGACCCGTATCCGGTCGTCGACCTCGATTTCATGCCGAAGTCGATTGACCGCGTCAAGTTGACGTACACGCCGGCGGATGTCAAAATCGAGTGGAACGTGACACCGGCCCAGATTGATGTATCGCTCACCCCGACCGATTTCTCGTTCACGCCATGGACGACGGACATCTCGCTCCGTCAACAGGCGTCGCTCGAGATGTGGGCGGTCGGTGGGATGTATGATGAGACGCGTTGAAAGTGAGGAAGATCCATGTTCATTGAGACAGATTATTTTGGCAAGATCGAAGTGAAAGAAGAAGAGACGATCTCGTTCGTCAGTGAGATCCCGGGGTTCCCGGAGTCGAAGACGTTCGCGCTCATCCCGTACGGTGACGACCTTCCGTTTTGGTCGCTCCAGTCGCTCGAGGACAAGGCGTGCGCCTTCGTCGTGACGAACCCGTTCTGGCATAAGCCGGACTACGCGTTCGAGTTGACGGACGGGGCGAAAGACCAGCTCGGCATCGACGAGGCCGAACACGTCTCGGTGTATGCCATCGTCACGCTCCGCGAGCCGTTCGAGACGTCGACGCTCAACTTGAAGGCCCCGATCGTCATCGAGACGAACGAGCGCCGCGGCAAACAAGTCATCCTAGACGATGCCTACCCGGCGCGCTTCCCGCTCGGCGGCCAGGAAAGCGAGGTGCGCTGATGCTCGTATTGAAACGAAAACAAGGCGAGGCGATTCATATCGGCGACGACGTGACGCTGACGGTGCTCGCGATCGAGGGCGACCAAGTAAAGCTCGGGATTGACGCGCCGCGCCATATCGACATCCATCGTCATGAAGTGTACGTCCAGATGCAGGCCGAGAACGAGTCGGCCCGGGATAGTGCGAATTTGATGAGACAGATGATGCAAAACAAGTCGGAAGCGTGAGCTTTCGGCTTTTTTCATTGGTGTAGCTTATTAACGGATGACAGTCGCCCTGATCATGCGTTACGATGGATGGGAATTTCGGGGAAAGGGTGCGGTCGTTTGGGTCAAGTTGTCAATATTTTCTTTATCAATATCAGTATCATCTATCTCGTCTTGTCGCTCACCCTCTACTTGATGCGACACGTGTTGCCGGTGCAGGTGGCGTCACCGCTCGCCGTCCGGGTATGGTTCGGGGTCGCGATGGGGGTCGCGGCCGTCTTGTTGACCGTCAACTCGTTCTCGGTCGGGGAGGCGCGCATCGACCTCCGTATCATCCCGCTCGCCTTGGCGGCGGCGTATGCCGGACCGGTCGGGGTCGCCGTCACGATTGGGCTGACACTTCTTGGTCGCTTCGGGCTCGACGGCATGACCGATCAGTTCATCCGCTCGCTCGGCACACTCGGCCTGTTTTTCGTCTTATCGCTCGTCTTGAATCGATTGTCACTGCGGCGCGGTCACTTATACTCGGCCTATCTCGTGTTTGGGGCCGTGCTCGTCTTATTCCGCATCGCCGGGAATATTCCGATGCACGCGTTCACGAATGTGTTCCTGCCGTATTTCGTCATCACATTCTTCGGCGGCTGGATGTGCTACTGGGTCGCGAAACAGATCGAGACGCATTTACGCATGTTCCGGCTCCATACGCAACGGGCGACCGTCGACGAGTTGACAGGGCTACCGAACCGTTATCTGACGCTCGAACGGTTGAACGACGTCGAGGCGTCGGGCCTCCCATGGGCGCTCCTCGTCATCGATGTCGACCGGTTCAAACAGTTGAACGATACATATGGCCACCGGGCCGGGGATGCGGTGTTGCGTCGAATCGGGACGACGCTCCGCGACCATTGTCCGGAAGCTGGCTTCGTCGGACGTTACGGCGGGGAAGAGTTCGTCATGGTGACCGAGGACACGCATGATGCCGATCAGCTCGCCGAACGCCTCGTCCGTGCGGTCCGGGAGACGACGTATACGTTCGAGGGCCAACCGATTCCGATGACGATCTCGGTCGGGGTGTCGATCGCGAACGCCGAACCGGGCACGGTCGTGTTCGAGCGGGCCGACGCGGCGCTCTATCAGGCGAAGGCGGACGGGCGCGACCAAGTGAAGATCGGGTAAACAAAAAATCGGCCGCGGCCGATTTTTTTAGTGGATATTTTTCTTCTTGAACTGTCCGCCCCGGACGTCGTGGATGTTGCCGATGGCGAGGAACGCCTTCTCGTCATAGTCGTCGAGGATGTCTTTCAGCTTCGTCTCCTCGAGTCGGCTGATGACCGTGAAGACGACTTTCTTCCCATCGCCCGTGTACGCCCCTTCCCCGTGCAAGTACGTCACGCCGCGGCCGAGCCGGTCCATGATCGCCTGGCCGACGTCTTCAGGCGACGTCGTGATGATCCACGCCGCCTTCGATTGGTCGAGCCCCTCGAGGACGACGTCAATCGTCTTGAAGGCGATGAAATACGTGAGGAGCGAGTACATCGCCCGGTCCCAGCTGAAGACGAAACCGGCCGTCCCGAGGATGAAGATGTTGAAGAACATGACAATCTCGCCGACGGAGAACGGGAGCCGGTTCGTGAAAGCGACGGCCAAAATCTCCGTCCCGTCGAGCGATCCGCCGGCGCGGATGACGAGACCGATGCCGACGCCGAGCAAGAAGCCGCCGAAGACGGTCGACAAGAGCAGGTCGTCCGTGAACGGTTCGATGTTATGTAGCAGAATCGTGAAACCCGACATGAGGAGGATCGCCGTCAACGTGACGACGGCGAACGTCTTCCCGATTTGACGATAGCCGAAGTAGATGAACGGCAAGTTGAAGAGGACGAGCCAGATGGCGAGTTTCGTGCCGGACAAGTACGAGACGATAATCGACACCCCGACGATGCCGCCGTCGATGATTTGGTTCGGGACGAGGAACGCCTCGAGCCCGATGGCGAAGATGAGGGCGCCAAACAAGAGGAGGAGTCCTTTGGCGACGAGTTCCGTCCGTTTGATCGGGTTATGTTCGCGCTTCAAGCGCGTCACTTCCTCCGGTGACGGGGAAGGCATCGGTGGACGCTGCATAGACATCCGCCCCTTTCCTTTTTTTATTTAGTATAGCATGTCGACCCCGGATGCGAACGACACCATCTCGTGAATTTAGTTATGTATTATAAATAAAACTATGCTAGACTGATGAAATGTAACGAAAGGAAGGGTACTATGAAACGAACAAAATGGAGCGTCAACCTCATCATGAACGTCATCGGGGGTTTGATCGCCGCTTATGGACTCGAGTCGGTCCTTATCCCGAACAACGTCTCCGACGGGGGCATCACCGGCCTCAGCATCGTCGGTTCTCAGCTGTTCGGCTTGCCGCTCGGGATCTTCATTGCCATCTTGAACGTCCCGTTCATCTATCTCGGCTATAAACAAATTGGCAAGAGCTTCGCGATCTTGTCGGTCACCGGTATCGCCTCGCTCTCGATCGGAACCGTCGTCATGCACCACGTCCCGACGATCATCGAAGGGGACGCGCTCCTCATCACGGTCGTCGGCGGGATCATCATCGGTCTCGGCATGGGGCTCGCGCTTCGGAACGGGGGCGCGCTCGACGGGATCGACATGCTCGCCGTCTTATTGTCGCGAAAGCTGCCGTTCAGCACGAGCGACTTGATCCTCTTTTTGAACGCGTTCGTCTTCATCGTCGTCTCGACGGTGTTCGGGCTCCAAGGCGCGGTTTTGTCAGCCATCGCCTACTTCATCGCCTCGAAAGTGATTCATATCGTCGAGGAGGGCCTGAGCGGGGCGAAGACGTTCAACATCATCACGAGCGCACCCGACGAGATGGCCGACACGATTCGCGACCGGCTCGGACGGAGCGTGACGCGCAAATCGATTCAAGGCTCGTACTCGAAAGCGGCGTACCATGAGATCACATGCGTCATCAACCGGCTCGAGGAGCGGAAGTTGAAAGGCATCATCGATCACGTCGACCCGGAGGCGTTCGTCGTCGTGTATGAAGTGACGGAAGTGAAAGGCGGCACGTTCCAAAAGCGCGACATCCACTGAACATCGGACCGAATCTGGTCCGGTGTTTTTTTGATTTGGCAGGAGAACGGGCGGGGCGCATTGAACTAGTGGGGATTCAGAAAGGAGGGATGCGATGCGTCCGCTCATCCTCGGCGTGTTCGCCGCGCTCTTTTTTGCGAGCACGTTCGTCTTAAATGAAGCCATGCATATCGGGGGCGGCCACTGGGCGTATAGCGCCTCGCTCCGCTTCTTGTTCATGATTCCGCTCCTCATCCTCGTCGTCGCCATGCGCGGCGGATTAGGGCGCGTGCGAAAGGCACTCGCAAGCGACCCGATGCCGTGGCTTATATGGGGGACGGTCGGATTCGGTTTGTTTTACGTCCCCATCTGTATCGCCGCCGTCGAGGCCCCGCCTTGGCTCATCGCCGGGACGTGGCAAGTGACGATTCTCGCTGGCGCGCTCTTATCGCCGCTCTTTAAACGAGCGGACGGGACACGCGAACAGATTCCGTGGACGGCGCTCCGGTTCTCCGGGATCATTCTGTTTGGGGTCGTCCTCATGCAAGTCGAGTTTTTACAGACGTTCGAGCCGCGCTTTCTTTTGATTGGCGTCTTGCCGGTGCTCGTCGCCGCGTTCGCCTATCCGCTCGGCAACCGGAAGATGATGGCCCACATCGACCTCGACGTGTTCGAGCGCATCTTCGGCATGTGCGTCGGCTCGCTCCCGGTATGGTTGTTGTTGTTCGGCTACGGGCTGACGACCGGTGTGCCGTCGGGGGCGCAAGTGTCGCAGACGCTCCTCGTCGCGTTACTGTCCGGCGTCATCGCGACGGTGCTCTTCTTCAAAGCGACCGACCTCGTCAAACATGACATGGGTCGGCTCGCGACGGTCGAGGCGACGCAGGCGCTCGAGGTGCTGTTCGCCCTCGTCGGCGAGATTTTGATTTTACAGGCGGGGCTGCCGTCAGGGCTGTCGCTCCTTGGAATTGGGATTGTCATGCTCGGCGTCACGTTGCATAGCCGGGCTTCACTCAAAGTGATGGAAAGGTCAGTCGCGATCGACCGTTACGGGAAGGAGGGATGAAGATGGCATATGGAATAATCGGCAAGTTGACCGCGATTCAAGGAGAGCGGGAGACGTTGCTGGCGATATTGCTTGAGGCCGCCACGGCGATGGAACAGGAAGCGGGGTGCGAGGCGTATCGGGTGAGCGTCTCGCTAGACGACGACGCGATCGTCGTCTATGAAGTGTGGGCAAGTGAGGCCGCCCACCAACAGTCGCTCGCGCTTCCAGTGACAAAGCGATTGATCGATCAGGCGAAGCCGATCTTGGCCAGTGTCGAACGGCTCGTGACGATTGAGCCGAAAGGGAAGCATTAAAAGAACCCACGTCCGCGGACGTGGGTTTGTCAGTTACGATTTTGTGAGGCTGCCTTTGACTTTGGCGTAGAAATCGTCCATCATACCAGTACGGCTGCCGAGCTGGCAGACGAGTTCGAGCGTCTCTTTATAGAACTTCTTGACGAGCCCTTTGTTTTTGATGGCTGGCATCGACGCGAGCGTCTTCTCTAAGTTCTGCAAGATCTCTTCGATTTGCGCGTCCGAGTCCGGCTTCACGATCGTCATGTTTTCCGGGATCTTGACGATTTTGTCTTGCTCCTGGTGACGGAACGAGGCGCCGAAGCCGAGGTTCTCGATGAAGAGGTGCGGCATTGCCTTCTGGCCGAAGAACTGTTTATGCCAGTCCGTCGCTTTCATCGTGTCCATGTCCTGCTTGAACGTGGACGCCGTCGAGACGTACTGTTTGAACAGGTCGGTCATGAACTTCTCGATGACCGGGATTTGAAGGGCGAAGACGTTCTTTAAGAGCGCGTCGAGCTGCGCCCGTGACAATTGGGATTCGTTAGACATGTCGGTTCCTCTTTTCTATAATGCGATACTTTTATCGTATGGGATTGGGGAACGTGCGTCAACGCATCCCGAAACATTTTTTCAGAATATTTAATGATTTGCCTGTATTTTGTGCGATAATCGTGTCATGGCAGACTAAAGAGGAGTGGATCAACATGAACAAAACATTGAAATGGGCCGTCGCGCTTGGCGTGACCGGGGCCCTTGTCGCAACGGTCGGTGTCGTCTCGTCCCGGGGACGGACCGATGACACGTCGCAGACGATTCGCGACCGTGCCCTCGGTTATGAGATCATTCTCCCGTCGAAGATTGCTGGGGCAATCGAGCGCGGAGACGTCTATATCGAGAAGTCGCAAGACGTGACCGATATCGGCGACAAGGCGAGCTACGGCACGTTCGACCTCTACTACAACCTCGAAGGCGGCGACGACCAATTGTTGTTCCACTTGGACCTCGTCGACCGCGAGTTGTCAGAAGAGGCGTTCGCGGAGGAAGTCGGCTACGGCAACTACCTCGGTGCGAGCGACAAGACGTTCTTCTGGGTCGAACCGACCGAAGCCGTGCCGGGTGCCGAGGCGCATACGGATGAGATCACGGAGCTCCTCGAGACGCTCCCGGAGCTCGAGTTCCGCACGTTATGAGTCCGCCCGCTTCGGCGGGCTTTTTGTTGTGCTACAATAAAGGCGAGGTGATGGTATGAACTATACAGTAGAAGAAGTGAGACAACCAGAAGACGTGCGAGCGCTCGAAGCAGCGGTCAACACGTTTGACGGAATCGACGTCAAAGTCGGCCACGAGGCGGTCGGACAGAACGACTACGCCGTTTACGCGGACGATTTGCTCGTCGGGTATTTGATGTTGTTCCCGTATCTCGAGAACGAATATGAAGTGAACGCGCTCGTCCATCCGGATTATCGGAAGCAAGGTGTGTTCACGGCGCTCTTGGAGACCGCGAAGCGCGACGCGAAAGCGAACGGCTGCGAGGCGTTCACGTTCGTCATCGATCGGAAGTCGAAGTCCGGCAAGGCGGTCGTCGACCACCTCGGTGCGGCGTATCGGTTCTCCGAGTACAACCTCGTCTTGAAGAAGGCGGAGCTGTTCTTGAAGCCGAACGAGGTGTCGCTCCGCGAGGCGACGGACGCCGACCGTCCGCTCATCATCGAGACACTATCTGAGGCGTTCGGTGACCCGATTGATGTGACGGAAAACATCTATCGGCAAATCGACACGCCGGACCGCGTGACGTATATCGGCGAGGTCGAAGGTCGTCCGGTCGGCGTCATCCGCGCGCTCCTCTCAGGCGACGACGCGGGCAGTATCCACGCGTTCGGTGTCCGGGCGAGCGAGCAGGGCAAAGGCTACGGCTCAAAGATGTTGAAGCAGATGGTCCAGCAGCTGTTCCGTATGGGCCGGACGAAGCTCGAACTCGACGTCGAGACGGAGAATAAGGCCGCGCTCGAGATTTACAAGCGGGCCGGTTTCGCGGAGAATGGCGGATATGAGTTTTACCTATTAGAACTGTGAGGTGACAGCATGGTTAGAAATTTGAAATGGCTCGGGGCGGCGTTTGAGGCGTTCCTCGGGATCCCGATCCTCGGCGGTCTGTTCATCATCAGCATGGGCTACTCGCCGCTCGGATTCATGCTCGCGTTCCACATCGTCGTGCTCGTCTTGTCGCTCACCCGGCTGAACCGATTGTCGTTCGGTCCGATCGTCGGCATCACGGCGTCAGTGCTCGGCTTTATCCCGATCGTCGGGATGATGCTCCATTGGGCGGCAGCAATTGCGCTTGCAATCGATGCGCTTACGACGACGCGTGAACGGTCGCGTGTGACAAAAGACACCGCCCCGTTTTGAACGGACGCTCTCCATATGGAGGGCGTTTTTTCATTGACCAAACGTTCAACTGAAAACGCTATACAAAAGCTTCCAACGAGACGATATAGAAGGTGATGAATTACACAGAGGAGGAACTCATAGTGAAGATTTTTAAAAACTTTACGACCCAGCTGCTCGCGTGGATTTTGGTCACATCCATCGTGACGGGCGGTTCGGTCGGGTACATCACGCTTCTATTGCTAACGGAGCTCGAGATGGAAAAAGGTCAGGTCATGCTCGTCGGGACGGCCGTGTCGCTTCTCATTTCAACTATCGGCAGTATCGTCATCTACTTGATTGCGCGCCGTCCGCTCAAAGCGATCGAGTCGGCGTCGGATAAGGCGGTCCAAGTCGGTAACGGTGACTTGACGGTCGAATTTGCGAACGAGTCGACGAACGACCGCTCGGAGATGGGGCGTCTGCTACTGTCGATGGACAACATGGTCGGACACTTGCGGGAGCAAGGAACGAACATGCGCTATACGGCGGACCAATTGACGGGTTCGGCGCAAGAAATCGCGGCGGCCGTCCAAGAAGGGAACGTCGCCGGCGAGAACATCCGCCAAGCGATGGACGCATTGAACAAGATGCTCGAAGACAACGTCAACGCGACGTACAGCTCGATGGACTTGCTCGGGGCCGTCGCCCGGACGATGGAGAACATCCGTCAAGAGATGGGCTCGGCTTTGAATGCGGCGAGTGAGATGCAACAAGAGGCCGAGAGCGGGAAAGGGCTCGCCTCGTCATCGGTCGATGCGATGCATGCGATCGCCGGCAAGGTCGAGCAGTCGTCGACGCTCAACAGCAAGTTGACAGAAATGACAGGTGAGATTTCACGGATCACGGATGTCATCAGTGACATTTCGGCACAGACGAACCTGTTGGCGTTGAACGCGTCGATCGAAGCGGCACGGGCCGGGGAACACGGGCGCGGCTTCGCGGTCGTCGCGGCCGAGGTCAAGAAGCTCGCCGAACAGACGGCGAACTCGACGCAAGAGATCACGGATTTGATTGTCGACGTCAAGCGTTTGGTTGGCGACACGTCGTCATCGATGGCGAACGTGAAAGCAGAAGTCGAGACGGGCGTCGGCCTCGTCGAGAAGGCGGGCGGTGCGTTCGCGACGATCCACAACTCGGCGAACGAAGTGTATAGCCACGTCCATTCGGTCGATACGCTCTTAGATGAGTCACGCGGCCAGATCGATTCGGTCGTCACGAACTCGGCTGGTATCGTCGGCATGGTCGAAGAGGCGTCACGTTACGCGACGGAAGTGACGTCAGCGGCGAGCCAGCAGGCGGCGAGTCTCGGTGAAGTGAACGGCGCGATGACGGAGCTCGTGCGTGTCGCGGAAAGTTTGCAGAATGAGACGGAGCAAGTGAAAGTGGAAGTGTAAGGAGGAGCGACCCAGCGATGGGTCGTTTTTCTATTCAACTCTATATACAATCAGTGTTGGTTCGTCGGCCTTCTCAAAAGATATCGAACGGCAAGGGACGGACGTCGTCCAATACGACTGGTCGCCTCCAGCGGGCGGGGATATCGCCTTGCTCGCGGCGCTCGACCGGTTGAACACGGATGAGACGAACGAGCGGAACGCGGAAGCCGTCGCGAAGATCAAGGGGGCCCACCCGGTGCTCGTCGGCATCAACCACGCCCGCTACGAGATTTCGGGTATGCACGCCCACCTCATCTTGCACGCCGGTCCGCCGGTCGAATGGGTGGACATGTGCGGACCGATGCAAGGCGCTGTCATCGGGGCCCTCCTCTATGAAGGGCTCGCGACGACGGAAACCGAGGCGCGCGAACTTGCGGCGTCGGGTGTGATCGAGTTCGCCCCGTGCCACGAGCATGACGCGGTCGGACCGATGGCCGGTGTCATCTCGCCGTCGATGCCGGTCCATATCATCGAGAACGTGACGGACGGGAACCGGGCGTACTGCACGGTCAACGAAGGGCTCGGCAAAGTGCTCCGTTTCGGGGCGTTCTCAAGTGAAGTGCTCGAGCGCTTACGCTGGATCGAGAAAGTGTACATGCCGGCGCTTCAAAAAGCGCTCGACGTGTCAGGCCCGGTCGACTTGCGCACGTTGATCGCCCAGTCGCTCCATATGGGCGACGAATGTCATAACCGCAACAAGGCGGCGACGAGCCTGTTCCTTCGGGACATGATGCCGGCTTTCCTTGAGGCGGATCTCGACGAGGGCGTCCGGAAGCAGGCGCTCGCCTTCATCCAAAAGAATGAGCATTACTTCCTCAACTTGTCGATGCCGGCGGCGAAGGCGTCGCTTGACGCCGGGCACGGTGTGAAAGGCTCGACGATCGTCACGACGATGGCAAGGAACGGCGTCGACTTCGGCATCCGGGTGAGCGGTCTCGACGGATGGTTCACGGCACCGGCGAACTTCGTCGAAGGCTTGTTGTTCCCTGGGTTCGAGCCGACAGACGCGGCACCGGACCTCGGGGACAGCGCCATCACTGAGACGCTCGGAATCGGAGGTTTCGCCATGGGCGGCGCACCGGCGATCGTGCAGTTCGTCGGGGGGGCGGTCGAGGACGCGCTCGACTATTCACGCTCGATGTACACGATCACAGAAGACGAGAACAACACGTACTCGATTCCGACGCTCGATTTCCGCGGTACGCCGCTCGGCATCGATATCCGTAAAGTGATCGAGACGGGTATCCTTCCGGTCATCAACACCGGGATGGCGCACCGCGAGGCCGGAATCGGTCAAGTCGGGGCAGGTATCGTCCATCCGCCGCTCGACTGTTTCACGAAAGCGTTAAAAGCGTATTCAGAGGAGGTCAGCCATGTCTAAGTTACTCATCGCCCTCGGCGGGAACGCCCTTGGCAACAGTCCGGCGGAACAGCTCGAGCTTGTCCACGAAGCGGCGCGCTCGATCGCTGATTTGATTGAGGCCGGACACGACGTCATTTTAGCGCACGGGAACGGACCGCAAGTCGGCATGATCCATCAAGTGTTCGACGAGGCGGACGCGCAACCGGACGTCCCGATGGCGGAAGCCGTCGCGATGAGCCAAGGGTATATCGGCTATCATTTGCAGCAAGCGTTCCGCGAAGAGTTGGGACGGCGTGGGATCGAGAGAGCGGTCGCGTCGGTCGTGACGCAGACGCTCGTCGCGAAAGAGGATCCGGCGTTCCGGCATCCGACGAAACCGATCGGACAATTTTATACGAAAGATGAGGCCGGGCGGTTCGAGAAGAAAGGGATGGTGTTCATCGAGGACTCGGGGCGCGGGTATCGCCGCGTCATCCCGTCACCGGAACCGATCGAAATCATCGAAGTGGACGTGATCCGTTCGCTCGTGTCAGCAGGCCACGTCGTCATCGCCGGTGGCGGTGGCGGGATCCCGGTCGTCCGGGAAGACGGGCGTCTCGTCGGGGTCGATGCGGTCATCGACAAGGACCGGGCGAGTGAACTGCTCGCGCGAGAACTTGATGTCGACGTGTTGTTCATTTTGACGGCGGTCGACCAAGTCGCAATCGACTTCGGAAAACCGACGCAGCGTGGGATTGTAATGTTGTCGGTAGGTGAGGCACGAGAACATATTCAAGACGGTCAGTTCCCAGCCGGTAGCATGTTGCCGAAAGTCGAGTCGGCGCTCTCGTTCGTGACGTCACGGCCAGGGAGAGAGGCGATCATCACGTCACTCGAACGGGCGGGCGAGGCGATTGCTCGGAAGACCGGGACGAGGTTTGTGGAGGAAGTGGTGGTGAAGCGAGGAGGAGCGACCCAGTGATGGGTCGTTTTTTCGTTAACAGAATGAGAAGGAGTTTACGGTTTGAGAATAAATTTTTCGAAAACACTAAACAGAATGAAGATGACTCCGATATAGAGTATGGAAACGATAAAACGTTCCAACTAATACAAGGTGAGGGGCCGGCCTAAACCTTGTATGCTCGGACAAATGGATTTGGAAGAGCGGAAAAACTCAAACCTATGGAGGGAAATTAAAATGATTATTAACAATAACATGAACGCAATGAACGCACATCGTAACATGTCGTTCAACACGACTCAAACTGGTAAAGCAATGGAGAAATTGTCTTCAGGCCTTCGCATCAACCGTGCAGGTGATGACGCAGCTGGTCTTGCGATTTCAGAAAAAATGCGAGCCCAGGTTCGTGGATTGGATCAGGCAACTCGTAACGCGCAAGATGGTATCTCATTAATTCAAACAGCTGAAGGTGCACTGAACGAAACACATTCTATTCTTCAACGTATGCGTGAACTTGCGGTTCAATCTTCAAACGATACAAACACTGACGCTGATCGCGCTTCAATCAACACGGAAATTACACAGTTAAAAGATGAAGTGGATCGTATCGGAAATACAACTGAATTCAACACCAAAAAATTAATTGATGGTTCAATTGGTCAAAAGCAGTTGACAGGCTCAGACAAAGCGGCTGTTATCAGTTCTGCATTGGGTAAAGAAACTGCTGCAACTGTTACAACTGCTGAAGTAGATGATGCTGCCTTTGTTCCTGCTAATGGTACACTTAATTTAAAAATTGATGGTGCAAACATTTCTGTTAGTCTAACTGCGTCAGATTATACAGGATTTAAGTCTGGTGCTGTTGTCAATACAGAAGCATATGCTGCAAAACTACAGGAAGATATTAATTCAGCTATCGAAGCTTATAACAAGTCGAACGATACAAAAATTTCAAACGTTACAGTGACAGAAAGTGCTGCAACCGATGGGACTATTAGTATTAAGTCTGGATCTGTAGGTGCAACTTCTACTGTAGATGTAGTGGCGAGTGCGACTTCTGCTGCTTACGGACTTACTGCGAACGCCACAACACCAAGAAGCTCAACAGGCTTGGAAGGTACTTTCTCTGCAGCTGGTGCTGCTCAAGTGACGGCTATCGCTAACAGTGCTACTAGCGCACGTGAAATGACTATGACTATCGATGGCACAGATATTAAGGTTGATTTAGCTACAGTAGGTGTAGCAACTTACAATGCCAACGCTGATATGTCTACATTCGCAACTAACCTTCAAAGTGACATCAATACTGCGATTACTAAATATAACGCTACTGTCCCTACTGAAAAACAAGTACAAAGTGTTAATGTATCCATTAAAGATGGCTCAGTTGTAGTTGAGAGTGGATCTGATAAAGCTACAAGCAGTATTAAGTTTGACAATAGTGAGGCCGCTCAACTTTTGGGTCTTGCAAAACAAAATAGTGCGACCCAAGGTGGAGGTCTTGATTTCCAAATTGGTGCCAACCAAAAGCAAACAATGAAAGTAACAATTGAAGATATGCGTACCGATGCACTGAAAATCAAGGATGTTGATTTATCAACAAAAGCTGGTGCACAAGAAGCACTAACTAAAATCAACGATGCGATTGAGAAGGTCTCTAGCCAACGTTCAAATTTAGGTGCTTTCCAAAACCGTCTTGAGCATACAATTAATAACCTCGGAACATCGGCTGAAAACTTGACTGCTGCTGAATCACGTATCCGTGATGTCGACATGGCGAAAGAAATGATGAACTTCACGAAGAATAACATTCTTAACCAAGCTGCACAAGCAATGCTCAGTCAAGCTAATCAGCAGCCGCAAGCGGTTCTTCAACTTCTTCGTTAAGATTTTTATTAGACTTTTGAATCAGTATACACAAGGTACTGAATGCATGATGAAACCCGTCTCTCGCTAATCGAGAGGCGGGTCTTTTTGTTAGAACGTGTATATCGCTACTTCTTCTTTTAAATGATTCTTCTTAATATCTTGCCACTTATAAACGACCGACCAGTATGTTCGGTTTAACTCTGAGGCAATCTTCGCATCTGTCATCCCGTTTTCTTTCGCTTGAATGATGAACTGTATTTCGTCCTCTGTATAATCATTTTTTGCTTTTGAAGCAATCACCTTCATATCTGGATGTTTGTCTCGTTCCATTTGTAGACGGTACTCCCAATCCAATTTTTTTCGCATCGAAGGAAGGGCATAGGCGTAAGGTGAAAAGTCATTTAAGAATCGTATCGCTTCTTCTGTCTTTTGGATTCGGAGTGTGTAGAAGTGTCCGTCAGATCGACGGCTGAGTACGAAATGATGATTGAACGTCCGTGCGATAAAGTCACTTAATTGTTCTAGCTCTTCTGGATAGAAAGCTTGTAAGTACAAATAGATGTGTGGAGTGACGATGACCTGATTTAATTGAGAACGAGTCGACTTGGTGAGGGAAAGGCTCCCGTCATCCAAATAAAGCGCGAGCAAAAAGACAGGGTGCGTGCAGTCTTCTAATAAGTGAATCGGAATGTGCTTCTTGCGGTCGATGTAACATTGTTCCCAAAGCCAAGAAAAGAGTTCGTCTTTTTCAGAATACAGCTCAGCGCTCGTCCCCGTCTTTCGAATCTTGATTCCTTTAAAAATTCGAGGTGCCGCGTTTAACTTCCATTCTCGATACTCCATTTGTTTGACCGAGAAGTGTTCCCGGTACTGAAGGCCTTTCTTTGGAATTAACTTCGCTTTCGTCCGTGCAATCGTTCCGTCTCCGAGTAACGTCCCCAACAATAAACTTTTCTCGAACACCGTCAAGTCATCCCACTTCATCTAACTCGCCCCTTTCAAGATATTCATTATTATTTTCCCGCTCTTAATAATGTATACTCTTTTGACCGATATAGAAAAAGAGAGAGGGTGGAGGTTTATGAATCGTGAACAGTTGATTCAGTCATTAGAAAATGTAAGGACTCAGCAACACTTACTAGACATAAAGGAAGAAACGTTACAGACGATGCGCTCGATTGCGATTGAGGCGATTCACGCTGATGACGCGAGACGAAACGTTCTAGACCGCTCGTTCCAAGATTTAAAGCAACAATTATTGGCAATCGAATTAAAGATTGTAGACTCTTTTCATTAATAACTGAAAGACAATTGCAGATAAGCCGATATAGTCCATGAGAACAACTAAAGAGGAGTAGACGCAAATGAACCCGACCATTTCTGAAGTCCGGCTTCACCTACCTTCTTCCGTCTTGCCGTATGAACAAACGAAAAACGTGTTCGTCGAAGCGAATCAAGCGAAACTCGCCGATGAAGGTATCGTCATTTTGCCGACGCCTCAACACGTCACAAAGTTAGAGGCGGCCGTCGAGAAGGCGAACTTGGTACTCGAGCAACAACGTACCGGCTTGAAGTTCATGAAACATGAGAAGCTGAACGACTACTATATTCAAATCGTGGATACGAACAACGAAGTCATCCGCGAAATCCCAAGCAAGAAGTCACTCGACTTTTTCGCCGCGTTCATGGAGTTCAACCAACTGTTCGATGAGCGTGTGTAAAGGAGGCCAACCATGACATCACCGATCCGATTCGGCGGACTCGCCAGTGGAATCGATACCGATACAATCGTTAAACAATTGATGCAAGTCGAGCGTGTGCCGGTCGACAAGCTCGAACAAAAGAAACAAGTGACCGAGTGGAAGCGCGACGCGTATCGCGAAATTAACCGCTCACTCATGTCACTCCGTAACAGCGCCGTCGACTTGATGTTCAGCCGGAATTTCTATGCGAAGACGGCGAGTTCATCGGATGTCTCGAAAATCAGTGTGACTGCCGGACCGTCTAGCGGGAACAGTGCCCTCCGGATCGACTCTGTGACCCAACTCGCAACATCGGCGACGACAATTTTAAGTGCGACCGATAAAAATGGAGCTAAATTGACAGGCGCAACAAAACTTTCGGATATGAACGGTTTTGTGGCTGGTCAAAAGCGAGTCATTCAAGAGACGGCCGGAACGGAGATGACGTTACCGAAAGATTTAGACTTTACGAACGTCACATTGAAGAACGCTGCCGGACAAACACTTGATCCGAACGATTTTAGTTATGACGCGACGACGGGGAAACTTATTGCAACAAATACGACTGCTTACCCTGGCGGTGTCGTCCCTCAAGGTGTGTCGGCGGAGTTCATATCCGGTACCGGCTTTGAGATTCAATATAAGTCGTCCACTACCGGCACATACAAGAAGATTGAGCTTGGTGCGAATGCGACAGTGCAAGAACTCGTATCGAAACTGAATGAAAAAGAAACGGGCTTATCCGCGTTCTTCGAATCATCGACTGGAAAGATTTCACTCTCGACAAAAGATACGGGCGCAACCGCGACGCTCGACTTTGATTTAGGCTTCAAATCAGCCTTCGCGATAGGTGAAACGAACCCTATCGGTCAAAACGCCCAATTCAAAGTGAACGGGATCGATGTGGAACGAGCGACAAACACCGTCACCATCGACAACATGACGCTCACGTTGAAGTCGACGTTCACGGAAGCGCAGGGAGCCGTCACACTCTCAGCCGCGACCGACACCCAAAAGATCTTCGACAACATCAAAGGGTTCGTCGATAAATACAATGAGACGATCGACCTGATGAACAAGAAAGTTCGTGAAGAACGTTTCCGCTCGTTCACGCCGCTCACGAAAGCCCAACGTGACGAATTATCAGAAGATGAGATCAAGAAGTGGGAAGAGAAAGCGATGAGCGGGATGCTCAAAGGCGACACGATTTTACGTAGCGCGATGGACTCGCTCCGCGGCAAATGGTCGGGCACGAGTTCGGCGACGAACGACGCTGACATGCGCCAACTGTTCCAAATCGGCCTCTCGACCGGCGCCGACTTCACGAACGGCGGAAAGATCGAGTTGAACGAAGAGAAGCTCAAAGCCGCCATCGAAAAAGACCCGGAGCAAGTGTATCAGCTGTTCACGAACGCGGAGAGCGGACTGCTCCCTCAGATCCGTGACGCGGCGGCCGCTTCCCGGTCGAACATCACCCGAATCGCCGGGGCGGACGGGGCCGGTGCCCCGACGTATTCGATGGGTCGCGAGATGACCCAAATCGATACTCGCATCCAACGATTAAATGCACTGCTTGTCGATAAAGAGAACGCCTACTACCGTCGCTTCGCGGCGATGGAGACGGCGATGAACCAGGCGAACTCGCAAGCCGCCTCACTGCAACAGTTTCTAGGCAGCGGTATGTAAGAGGAGGAAATAAACATGGTAGCTAACCCATATGCAGCTTATCAAAATAACGCGGTCACGACCGCGAACCCGCAAGAACTGACGCTCATGTTGTATGACGGGGCGCTCAAGTTCACGCGCCTCGCCAAACTCGCCATCGAGCAAGGGAACCCGGACCTAAAAAACACGAACATCCAAAAAGCACAGGCCATCTTCCAAGAGATGCGTTTGACGCTCAATAAAGACATCGCCATCTCGGCGAACCTCGACTCGCTGTACGAGTACATCTGGCGCCGCCTATTGGACGCGAACGTGAAGAACGATACGACGATCCTTGATGAAGTGCTCGACTTCACGACCGAACTCCGCGACACGTGGAAAGAAGCGATGAAGCTCGCGAAGCAAGCATGAGACCAATCGACGAGATTATCTTAAAAACGCAACGACTGAAGGACCTGCTCGCGCAAGTACCGGAAGAGCCAACGTACGACACGTGGATGGACCAAATCCATGAACTCCTTGACGACCGCGAGCAACTGCTCGCCGCGCACGGGCCGGACCTAGAGGCGGCCGACCAAACCGTCATCCGTCAGCTCGTCGACGACAGTCAAAAGATCGCCCGCTTGATCGAGGCCGAGCACCAACGACTCGGCATGACGCTCGGGACGGCCCGACAAGAACGGAAAGCCGTCAAGACGTACGTCGACCCGTACGAAGACGTCGACTCGAACTTCTCGGGACTATTCGATCAGCAAACATAAAACAGCTCGAAGGCGCGCCTTCGAGCTGTTCGTCGTTCACGGGGTCTTCGGTTGGCGTCGAACTCTAGAGACGAAGTGCGTCACGCCGAACAAGATGAGCCCGCTCACGTTGAAGTTCACATACAAGTGACCGAAGTCTTGAACAGAGTTGACAGGAATGAGCCCGGACAGAAAGACAAGCGGTAAAATCGTCACATGCATGACGGCCCAGTGGATGAAAATCTGTTTCGGGAACGACCATCTTCTCACCTCGTAGATGATGCTCGTGACGCCGAGGAAGAAACCGATGCCGCCGTACGTCAAGATGAGGCGGACGCTTTCCGTGTCACCCACAAGTATGTTATAAAGGGCGAACACGCCTGAAGCCGCCAACAGAAGCGTCCCGCGCTTCAAGCCTTTCTTGAATAAATCCATCGAACCCATCCTTCCGGTTATGTAGTGGTCTATTCTACGCAATCGGCCGCTCAGAAGTTTCATCGATTTTCGAGACAGATGCAAACACGTCTGTTATCCGGTAAAATCGGGTAAATACCACTATACCCGTTGCTTCTTTTCTGGAATGAGGAGGGAAACGAGATGAGTGAGAAAAAAGTGAAACCCGAGTCAGCCAAAAAACGTCGTTACTTCGTCTACGGTCCAGAAGGAGCGTACGATGAATACGTGGAACGTGACCCGAAGCTCGAGGCGTACGTCGAGGATGACGCGCCGGTCGAGGACGGACCCGACCCGTATGAAGAAGAGGATTTGAAATCAAGAGGATAACGCAGCCGAAGTCAAGGTCAGATTCATGACCTTGACTTTTATTTGTTCAGGGCACGAACCTTGAACTTTTTCTTACACCGGTCAGGCTAGACAATCCCGTATGCTCATCTTATCAACCACTACTCACACGAAAAGGAGAGATTTTTGATGAAGATGAGACGATACGGATTGGTGCTCGCGTTGCCTTTGGCACTACTTGTCGGATGCGGAGAAGCCGACGAACTGAAGACGACGGCGACCGATACGGAGGAAGTCGTGGCAGCTGAAACGGAACAACAGACGGCTGAACCAAAAGAAGAGGTGGACGTGCAAGAGAGCGAGCTCGGCTCAAACCAGATCTACATGAAGAATAAGGCGCTCGACGTCAACGAGACGATCGGTTCGATTCAGTTCGCCATCGATAAAGTCCAGACGTCACGACTCACGGTCGAGGAGTCATACCGTGAACTATTCGATGGGAAAGAGGCGGTGACGGTCGTCGCGATGAACGTCATCGTCGAGAACACGATTGACGACACGGTCAGCTTCCACCCGAACCAGGCGACGCTCGTGACGAACACGGGCGAACAGGTGACGGCCGACCTCTGGCACTCCGACGACGTCGGTGGCGAGTTCCTCGGGAAAGTGAAGAAGGAAGGGAACGTGCTGTTCTTCGTCGAGGCGATGCCCGAGGAGTTGACAGAAGTCCGCTTCATCGTCGACGGGCCGTTCGACGCGAACTATGAGCAAATCGCCGAAGGCCGCTACGAATATAAAATCGACGTCACAAAATAAGAGTGAGGCGCATCCGTTAAAAGATGCGCCTATTTGATTGAAGACTTTAAAAATCATCCATATTTAGTAATCAAACGTGAATTCAATACGGGAAATCGGGAATAAGTTCTATATAACTTGGAAAAGTCTTGTGATATAGGAGGGGATTGGATTGAAAGTGCACCATATAGTACTCATGTTTCCACTTATCCTTTTGGTCGGTTGCGGTGAAACCGAACCTTCTAATCAATCGACGGTTCCTGCCAATCAGACCGAGGTACCGACAGAAGAGGCTGAAAGTGCCACGGAAGAGAAAGCCGATGTAATAGAAGAGGATGAATTTGAAGTAGAGGAAGATGAGGTCGGACGCAGTCAAATCTATATGAAGAATCGAGAACTCGGTATTAGAGAGACAATGGGGTCGATTGTTTTTGAAATTGATAAGGTACAGACGGTCCGTTTAGAAGTGAGACCTGACTATCGCTTTTTATTTGATGATAAAGAGGAAGTGACCATCGTATCGTTCAACGTCATCGTTGAGAACACGACTGATGAGACAGTTACTTTCTATCCCGACCAAGCAAGACTCGTGACGAATACAGGCGAGCAGGTGGACGCAGATTTATTCATATCTGAAGATGTCGGTGGAGAATTTTTAGGGAAAGTGAAGAAAGAGGGCGGCGTATTGTTCTACGTCGACTCCATGCCTGAAGAATTGACAGAAGTGCGATTTATCGTGGAAGGACCTTATGATGAGCAGTTCCGGCAGATTGCCGAAGACCGCTACGAGTATAAAATCGACGTCACAAAATAAGGAGAGTGCATCCGCACGGATGCATTCCCCTTATCGTTGGTGCGGCAACGGAATCGTCAACACGTTCCAGTTCTCCCCGGCGAATACTTTTGCGAGAAAGACGATTTGCCCGACGTGATAGCTGTAGTGTGACACTTGCTTCTCGATCGCCCAGATGACGCTCTTCTCCTCACCACGAATGAAGACCGTCTTGCCGAGGTCTTCTGGTGTGAGGCTCGCGAGCACGTCGTCCAACAGCTCCCAGCGCGCGTCCCACGTCGCCATAAGTTCTTCACGAGACAGCTGCTGGTCCTCAAACTCGGCGTCGCGGTTGCGGTCCGGCTTCTCGCCGTCTGTCGTCAAGAAGTCGGTCCATCTAGATTTCATATTATTCGAGATGTGCTGCACGATGACGGCGAGCGAGAGGGTGTCTTTTGCAAGCACACGATGCAGGTCCTCGTCGTTCACTTGGTTCAACGCGTCCTCGGCGAGCTGTTTCTGTTCCTGAAAAATCGAACGTACCGTTTCAATATAGCGGGCTTCAAACATAAAATGACCTCCTTTGGATTCCTAATAAGCATACCCCAATCTCAATCGCATAAAAAATAATAGTAAAATAGCAAATTCCAACTTATAATAGAAATGAACCGTGCAAGACGCCACCGCGCGATCGGTTCTTGGGTGCCTCGTTTAGGTTTTGACGTGAGTCATGTCGCGTCTATCTCCTTTCGGTTTAGGGGTTCACCCGTAAAGAGAACCGACCGCGTTTGTCTGTGAGTGGATGAGCGCGGTTTTTTGTATGCGAAAAGGGAGAGCTGCGGCTCTCCCTTTAGGCGTGTTCCAATCGAAAATCTTCCCAATGGTCCCGGGCTTGGTTCCGAATCCGCTCCGACACTTCTTTGCTGCCGAGAAGGATCCCGTACCAGCGCCGTGCTTCTTCATAAAATCCGAGCGCGGCTGAAAGGTCCGCGATCCGCAGCATGAGCTGGTCGTACGGGAGGCCGGTCCGGACTTGATCGGTGTAGCCTTCCTGCACCTCGTTATACTTGTCGAGCGTCCGCTTCATCCATTCACGTTCCGCCTTCGCGTTCCCCGTCAACCGATACATCCAGACGAGGCGCATGCCGAGCATGGCGACGACGGACGGTTTCTGCCCGCTCAATTGGGCCGTCATGACTGCGAACTTATACAGCGTGATGACGTGCTCCGGCGTCCGGTCACCGGCCAAGACGTCGGCGTTCACGCGCGGGAAGTATTCGGTCTCGAGCGCCTCGCGGTTGTTCTTCCGCACCTTGTCGAACGAGTCGTGGAAGACGAGGTGGCAGTGGCCGCAGACGGCCGGTTCATACAAGTACGGGTTCTCGCCGTCATACGTCGTATAGCCGTCCTTCGCGACTTCTTGCGGGCGGATGTGGCGCGACAAGACGCGCGGCGTCGTGCTCTCTTTCAAACAGTACGGGCATTTCACTTTCTTTGAAAACAGATGTTCAGCCATAGGTCACCTCACACGTACACGTTGACGAGCAACCCGCGAATCTCACCGACCTGGTCAAGCAGCGACAGGCGGGACGCCTCGCCCGAGATGACCTGGTCCGTCAACGCGAGCAGCTTCTGGTCGACTTGTTCGACGATCTTATAAATCTTGGCCCGGCCGCGGCGGTTGAAGCCGCGCTTGTCCTCGAGACGGAGTGCCGCGTCAACGGCGTCTTTCATAAAGTCTTTAATCAGTTGTTTATATTCAGCGAGCGACTCGACCGTCTGACTCTCGGCGAGGAGCTCGCCTTGTTCGTGGATGGCCGCGATTTGGCGCTGGAAGCGCTCGTGCTCGCGGTCTTCTCGTTTCTGTCCGATGACGTTCGAGAATGAGACACCAGGCTCGACGTCCGGTTTCTTCGCCTTGCCGGCGCCGAGGAGCGACTGCGTCTCCATGATGCGACGAATGTCCATAAGGATCCGTCCTTCCTTAAGTTAGTTCAATAATTGTAACACGCCTTGCGGCAGGGCGTTCGACTGGGCGATCATCGCCATGCCGGACTGGTTCAAGATGTTCAGGCGGGCGAAGTCCATCATCTCGCGGGCCATGTCGGCGTCACGGATGCGCGACTCGGACGCCGTCAAGTTCTCTGAACCGATCGTGACGACGCTGACGTTCGCCTCGAGCCGGTTCTGGATGGCGCCGAGCTTCGAACGCTCGAGCGAGACGGCGTTGATGGCGGCGTCGAACTTGGCGATGGCGTCCCCGGCGTCGGATGCCGTCAACACGTTGAGTCCGTCGATGCCGAGCGCGCTCGCACGCATGTCGGCGACGTTCAAGATGACGGCTTCACCGCTTCCGGCCCCGACTTGGAAGAACAGCTCCTTCGCGCCTTGCGTGTACTCGCCGTTCATGATTTTCTTCGAGTTGAACTCGGTCGTCTCGGCGATGCGCGTCACTTCTTCCGTGAGGGCGGTGATCTCTTCTTGAATCGCTTTCGCGTCGTCGCCGCTGAGCGTCCCGTTCGACGCCTGTACCGACAACTCGCGCATCCGTTGGAGGAGGGCGTGCGTCTCGTTCATGCCGCCTTCGAGCGTCTGCGTGAGCGAGATGCCGTCGAGCGTGTTGCGCTCGGCCATCGACAACGAGTCGAGGCGCATGCGCATCTTCTCGGAGATAGCGAGCCCGGCCGCGTCATCGGACGCCTTGTTGATGCGGACGCCGCTTGAAAGCCGGTCCATCGTCTTCTTCATCGACGCCTGGTTGAGCGAGAGCGACGTGTACGCCTTCAGCGCCTGCACGTTATTGGTAATTTTCATAGCGGTTCCCTCCGATCGGTTGCGGTGCGAGTTTGGCGCGTTGCATCGCCTCGCCCCACGTCTTGTCGAGGTCGGTGGCGAGGGCGCGCAGCTCCTCGATCTTCGATAAGTCTTGTTCAATCAGCGCCTCGAGGCTCGACTTCGCCATATACAAGTAAATCTCATCGAGCTGGGCCGAGATGATGCCGCCGTTGTCGTGGAGGCCTTGGTGCAGTTTCGCGAGCAGCTCGCGCGCCTGCCGGAGATGGCGGTTGCGCTCGGCGATCGTCGCATCAAGCGCGAGGTCATAATGGTAGGTGAGGGCGTGGAGCATCGCTTGCGTCAGCTCTTCGGCGCTCATCTCGTATAGTTGATTCTGGTTCATCCTTGTTCTCCTTTAAGTGAGTCGAGTTCTTCAATCAACAACAGTACTTCAGCCATGACGTCATACAGCTCGGGCGGGATGGCGTCACCGAGGTCAAGGTCGAGCAGGTGGCCAAGGAGCGAGTGGTCATGCTCGATGGCGACGCCGCGCGCTCTCGCCTCATCTAAAATCTTGTCGGCGACGGCGCCCGTTCCGCGGGCGACGATGACCGGGGCCCGGTCCGTCGACTCGTCGTAGCGGACGACGGCGGCCGTCTTTCGTTTCGTCAAATCCATGCGTTGATACATGTCGGCCTCCTAAATCTTGAAGTCGTAGCCGCTCGTCGGCGTAGCGACCGGTTCGGCTTCGACTTTCTCGGTCTTCGTCAACGGTCTAAACTGCGTCGTGACGCTCTTATAGCCGATCGCCTCCAAAGTCGTCTCGATCTTTCCAAAGAGCGGACGGGCGAGCGTCTCGACGCGCTTGTCGTCGTGCTCGAGCGTCAGGCGCAGATTCCGGTCGATCGCCTCGAGCTTCACCGCAATCTCGCCGAGCCGCGGCGTCTCGAGCCGGATGTAGAGGACGCTGTTCTCCCAGTCGACGACGTCGCCGGCCTCCCGGTTCTGGATATGGACGTGGATGCCGGTGTCGATCTCTTGTACTTTCGCCGGCAAGGCGAGGAGCAGCTGGTGCAGCTGGCCGCCGTCGAGCCGGTTGAGCGTCTGTTGGACTTGGAAGAACGAGGCGAGGCGTGCGGCCTCCGGGTTCGCCGCATCCGCTTTGACAGAGAGACCAGACGCCTGGACGCGCTGCGCCGTCTCTTGGATGACGCGGCCCGACAGCTGTTGGTCGAGCTTGAACGGCGGGACTTTCGCGATCTCGCCGGCACGGGTCGCACCATGCGGGATATATTCGAGCCGGACGTGGTTCGGCACGTACCGGAAGTCATTCAACGCAGCGCGCACTTCTTTGATGAGGGCGGCGCTCTCGGCCGGTTTCGTCGAAAGCAGCCCGAGCGCGACATCGAGTTTCGCCGTCATCGAGACGAGCGCTTTCTCTTGCGTCGCGTCCGTATGTAACAAGGCGTCGGTCTTCTGGATGAGCTGCGTCAGCCGGGTCGATACCGTCTCGAGGGCGGGGCGGGCCGTGTGCGGACTCGTCTCGACGAGCGCGGCGACTTGGCCGAGCTGTTTCGTCACGGTCGCCTGTTCGTTCCGGAACGTGTTCGTCACGGTCGCGAGATGGTTCGTCACTTCCTTGACGACGACTTGTCGTCCGGACGGGAGCGTCACCGCATCAAATTGTGGGCGGTTCACCGGAACGTGAAGCGGCTCGACAGCTTTCTGTGGCGCCGGGACGTCGCGGATGATGCGGTCGACCGTCTCGGGCGTCGGCGTCATGCGTTCGCTCACGGGGCGGGACAAGTTGACGAGCTCGACGAAGCGTTCCTTCTGCGGGTACGGCGCGTCAGGGGCGGGCGGCTTGATTCGCTCTCTCGCCTCGGAGAGCGTCGACGCGGCGATCGCGTTCTGGACGTCGCGCGGGACGTCCGGGGTGTCGACCGTCTTCAATAGAAGGATCGCGTCGCGCAGGTCGCCTTTCATCGCCGTCTCGAGCAAGCGGACCGTGTCGGCGTTCATCGGCAGGCGCCCCGTCTGGAGCAGGCGGCTGACGGCGCTCCGCACTTCGGGCGGGAGCGCGGCGAGGAGTGTCTGAATCTTTGATTCGAGCTTCGCCGGCTGACTGGCCGGTTCCGCTTCTTCTTTTGCCGGGACGACCGTCGCGAGGAGCGTGCCGTCTTGGTCGGCGAGCGTCACGTGGAACGGGTTCGTCTTCGGCATGCCGTCCTTGAACGTGAGCTCGACTTCTTCGCCGTTGATTTTGACGATGGCCGTATCGGGGCCGGTCTGTTTGACGAGCTCGGCCTTATAGACCCGGTTCGTCTGGATGCCGGCGCTCGCTTGCACGAGGGCGAGCGGTTGGGCTTGGATTTGCATAGTTGTCACCTCGACCAATATATCGACCTCTTTTTAAAAAAGTGAAGCAAATTAGATAAGAAAAAACCTCCCGTCACATGACGGAAGGCAGGTCAAGATTCGAGCACAGGGCTCATGTTCAGTTGTTGGAACCGGGCGACGAGTTCTCCCGTCGCTTTGATTTGATTCTTCAAGACGTACGCGGTCGCGTTCGTCTGAATCCGGCGGCCGTCGGTCGTGACGATGATGCCGTTCGGGTTCCCTTCGACCGTGGCGATTTCACGGACGTGGGACCAGGCGTACCATTCGCAGTCCTCGCGCTTCGGCGATTTCGTCGGGAAGAAGACGAGACCGCTCGTCGGTTCGATGACGACGGGCACTTTCCCTTTGACGCCGGCGACGCGCTTGGCGATGAAGATCCGTTCCTCGATCGAGCTGTTATACTGGCGGCAAGAGAGCTGCAGCAACTGATACGGCCTGAGCGGGGTCGAGATGTCCGTGCCATCCTCGAGAATGATTTGCGACTGCTTCATCATGTCGAAGCAAGGCAAAATCGCCACGGTTCGTTTCGTGATGCGATATTTTTCGTCGGAATAGTAGGGGCGCATACGCTGCACCATCCTCCTCATATTGGATTTTCAGGATCGGCTAAATGTTAGCGGCACAAACCTAAATCATCTCTTCCATGATATATCACAAAAAATGTAAACTCAATATGACAATATGAAAAGTAGGGAAATATAATTCCAATGTAAGCCAAAAAGTAAATCGTTTGCAAAATATTGAGAAAGTGTTTGTCACGCCATCCATAAGGTGGTAAGATTACCGGTAGAGGGAAAGCCTCTGTATTCTTCAATGGTGAAAGGAATGGATTTACACATGGTAGGTAAAGTAAAATGGTTTAACTCAGAAAAAGGTTTTGGATTCATCGAAGTAGAAGGCGGCAAAGACGTGTTCGTACACTTCTCAGCAATCCAAACTGACGGCTACAAATCACTTGACGAAGGTCAAGAGGTAGAGTTTGAAATCGTTGATGGCGAGCGTGGCCCACAAGCGGCTAACGTTGTAAAATTATAATTTCAAACTGAGCCGGCTCTCGCGTAGAGCCGGCTTTTTTGTTTTTCTCACATAACGTCTGACTCGTCAATTTCGCGTTTAAAAATCTGTGGAACGGGTACAAACCTTTATACCAACCGATTCAGCGGCGAGACGGATCATTTGGAACAAAATTGTCATTATTTTCTGATGATAACGTTTTCAATGCAAACGAATTCGGGGTATACTAAATATGAGCCACCTGGTTCCACTTTCTTTTCAGAAATGAAGCAGGAGATTCCGTCACATGCGACGAATCATTGGGTCAAGCGGTTATTTTAAGGAGGAGTTCAGATGATTTATAACATTCGCGGCGAAAACATTGAAGTCACACCAGCCATCCAAGACTATGTCGAGAAGAAGCTGGAGAAGTTGACTCGGTATTTCACAACTCCTACGGATGCACAGACGGCTTACGTCAACTTGAAAGTGTACAATGAAAAGCAAAAAGTAGAAGTCACGATTCCGATGCCGAACTTGTTGCTTCGTGCTGAAGAGACGAACCTCGATATGTACGCGGCGATCGACCTTGTCGTCGACAAGTTGGAGCGTCAAATCCGTAAACACAAAACGAAACTCAACCGTAAAGGACGCGCCAAAGAAGGCGGGATCGGCGAGTACTTCAAAGCGCTCGAAGGCCCGGAGGACGTGGCAGTGTATGACGATGAAGAGTCAGAGCTCGAACTCGTGCGGACGAAGCGTTTCACGCTCAAGCCGATGGACACGGAAGAAGCGATCCTTCAGATGGATATGCTCGGCCACAGTTTCTTCGTCTTCTCAGACGCCGAGACGGGCAACACGAACGTCGTCTACCGTCGGAAAGACGGCAAATACGGCTTGATTGAACCAGAATAATCTTAACTCGACTATCACACGGCCTCCCTCGACGGGGGGCCGTTTCGTTTTGCCTTTCCTTGAAAGCGCGGGTCACTTCGGTTAAACTGTACATTAGGGAAAAAACATGCATTTTATAGGAATGCTGAGGAGATATGAGTATGGCGAACTTTTTGAAAGATTTATTTGCTCCACAGAAACGGATATTGAAAAAAGCAGAGAAAGCGGCCGACCTCGTCGAGTCGTTTGCTGAACCGATCAAAGCGTTGTCTGACGAACAGTTGCAGGCGAAGTCTGAAGAGTTCCGCGGCCGTCTCGCGAAGGGCGAGACGCTCGACGACATCCTCCCGGAAGCGTTCGCGGTCTGCCGCGAGGCGTCGGAGCGCGTGCTCGGCATGCGTCACTACCGCGTCCAGCTCATCGGGGGATACGTGCTCCATAACGGCGACATCTCCGAGATGAAGACCGGGGAAGGGAAAACGCTCGTCGCGACGCTCCCAGTTTACTTGAACGCGCTCAAGGGCCGCGGCGTCCACGTCGTCACGGTCAACGAATATTTGGCCCGTCGTGACAAAGAGTTGATGGAACCGCTCTACTTCGCGCTCGGCCTCTCGGTCGGCTTGAACGTCTCGAACATGGGACGCGAAGAGAAGCAGGCGGCATACAACTGCGACATCACGTACTCGACGAACAACGAGCTCGGGTTCGACTATTTGCGCGACAACATGGTCCTTTATAAAGAAGACCGCGTCCAGCGCGAACTTTACTTCACGATCGTCGATGAAGTCGACTCGATTCTCATCGATGAGGCGCGTACTCCGCTCATCATCTCGGGATCGGCCCAGAAGTCGACCGAGCTCTACACGCGCGCCGATGCGTTCGTCCGCACACTGAAAGTCGAGGACGACTACACGGTCGACGTGAAGACGAAATCGGTCCTCCTCACGGACAAAGGGGTCGACCTCGCCGAGAAGTTCTTCGGCATCGACAACTTGTTCGCGATTGACCACGTTTCGGTCAACCACCACGTCGGCCTCGCCCTCCGTGCGAACGCGGTCATGCACCACGACGTCGACTATATGATCCGTGACGGCCAAGTCATGATCATCGACCAGTTCACGGGCCGGGTCATGGACGGACGCCGCTACTCGGAAGGGTTGCACCAGGCGATCGAGGCGAAAGAAGGCGTCGAGATTCAACGCGAATCAATGACGCTCGCGACGATCACGTACCAGAACTACTTCCGCATGTATGAGAAGCTCGCCGGGATGACCGGTACGGCGAAGACGGAGGAAGAAGAGTTCCGGAACATCTACAACATGCAGGTCGTGACGATCCCGACGAACAAACCGATTCTCCGTCAGGATAGCTCCGACCTCATCTTCAAGTCGATGGAAGGCAAGTTCAAGGCGGTCGTCGAAGAAATCACGGCAGCGCACGCGACAGGCCAACCGGTGCTCGTCGGGACGGTCGCGGTCGAGACGTCTGAATACTTGAGCAAGCTCTTGTCGAAGAAAAAGATTAAGCATGAAGTGTTGAACGCGAAGAACCACGCCCGCGAGGCCGAAATCATCGAGAACGCCGGTCAAAAGGGCGCGGTCACGATCGCGACGAACATGGCCGGACGCGGAACCGACATCAAGCTCGGCGAAGGCGTCATCGATCTCGGTGGTTTGTATATCATCGGGACGGAACGTCACGAGTCACGCCGGATCGACAACCAGCTCCGTGGTCGTGCCGGTCGTCAAGGGGACCCGGGTAAATCCCAGTTCTACTTGTCGCTCGAAGACGAACTGATGCGCCGTTTCGGTACCGACAGCCTCCAGAGCATGATGGAGCGTCTCGGGATGGACGACACGCAACCGATCGAGAGCCGCATGGTCTCGAAAGCCGTCGAGTCGGCCCAAAAACGAGTCGAAGGGAACAACTACGACGCGCGGAAACAGCTCCTCGGTTACGATAACGTCATGGCCGACCAACGGAAGGTCATGTATAAGGACCGGGCCAGCATCCTCGAGAACGAGTCGGTGTCTGACATCGTCCGTTCGATGATGCAAGACACGGTCGAGGCCGGCGTGGCGCAGTATACGCCGCTCGAGCTCGTGCCGGAAGAATGGAACATCGACGAGCTCGCGCACTGGGCGAACCAGACGCTCGCGCTCGAGAATTCGGTCGAAGGGAAAGACTTCTTCGGCAAGGAACGCGAAGAGATCACCGAACTTCTTCTCGAGCGCACGAACGCGCAGTACGAGGCGAAACGTCAACTCGCGCCGCCAGAGCGGTTCAACGAGTTCGAGAAGATCATCGTCCTCCGTGCCGTCGACTCGCACTGGATGTCGCACATCGACCATATGGACCAGCTCCGCCAAGGGATTCACTTGCGCGCCTACGGTCAGAACGACCCGCTCCGCGAGTATCAGGCGGAAGGGATCAACATGTTCGACGCGATGAACGCGGCCATCTCGGAAGAAGTGACCGGATTCGTCCTTCGCGCCGAGGTCGGCGACAACCTCCGTCGTGAGAAAGTCGTCGAAGAAGAAGTGGCCGTCTCTGGCAAGGACGACGCCCCGGTGAAGAAGAAGCCGGTCCGTCGCACCGAAGACCAACGTCTTGGCCGCAACGACCCGTGCTGGTGCGGATCGGGCAAGAAGTTCAAGAACTGCCACGGTAAACAACAAGCTTGATTTTTTAAGAGGCGAGCCTGCTCGCCTCTTTCCTACGGAAAGGTGATACACACTATGGAAATTTCAGATATTCGGAACGAACTCGAGGCGATGGCCAAACGCCTCGACAACTATAAGGCTTCCCTCAACTTGACGGAGAAGCAGGCACGTATCGCCGAGCTCGAGAACGAGATGACGTACCCGGACTTCTGGGACAGCCAAGAGAAGGCGCAAAAAGTCATCGACGAATCGAACGGCTTGAAAGCGATGGTCGACAAATATCAGGCGCTCGCTGACGGACATGAGGACGGCGAAGTGACGCTCGAACTCATCAAGGAAGAGCCGGACGCCGAGATGCAACAAGAGCTCGCCGAGATGGTGACGGAGCTGAAAGGTCAATTCGACGAGTTTGAGCTCGAGATCCTCTTAAACGGGCCGTATGACGCGAACAACGCCATCCTCGAGCTTCACCCGGGGGCCGGCGGGACCGAGTCGCAAGACTGGGCGTCGATGCTGCTTCGCATGTATCAGCGCTTCGCCGACAAGCAGGGTTGGAAAGTCGAGACGGTCGACTACCTTCCGGGCGAGGAGGCCGGCGTCAAGTCGGTCACGCTCCGCATCGTCGGGCACAATGCGTACGGGTATTTGAAAGCGGAGAAAGGGATTCACCGGTTGGTGCGTATCTCGCCGTTCGACTCGTCAGGACGCCGTCATACGTCATTCGTCTCATGTGACATCATGCCGGAGTTCGATGACGACATCGAAGTCGACGTGAAGACCGAAGACCTCCGCATCGACACGTACCGCGCGTCAGGCGCCGGCGGTCAGCACATCAACACGACCGACTCGGCCGTCCGGATCACGCACGTGCCGACGGGTGTCGTCGTCTCGTGTCAGACCGAGCGCTCACAGATCAAGAACCGTGAGTCGGCGATGAAGATGCTCAAGGCGAAACTTTATCAACGCGAGCTCGACGAGCAGCAACGTAAGCTCGACGAGATTCGCGGCGAGAAGACGGACATCGGCTGGGGCAGCCAAATCCGTTCGTACGTCTTCCACCCGTACGCGATGGTCAAAGACCACCGGACGAGCTACGAAGTCGGGAACACGGGCGGCGTCATGGATGGGGACATCATGGGCTTCATCGACGCGTACCTCCGCAAGACAAATATGTGATGCATGTGGCTCAAAGACCGATGTCTTTGGGCCACGTTGTATGTAGAGGAGAAAACCTTTAATGAAGCAAATCGTCAAAGACTACATGTATTTACTGACCGGGTCCGTCTTCGTCGCCTCGGCGTTCAGCTTGTTTCTACTCCCGAACAACCTCGCCTCGGGCGGCGTCAGCGGGATCTCGATCATCACGTACGAGCTGTTCGGCATCTCGCCGGGGGCGTTCCAGCTCGTGGCGAACGTGCTCCTCCTCGTCATCGGCTGGATGATCCTCGGGCTCGGCTTCGGCGTCAAGTCGCTCGTCGGCTCGATCTTCTTGCCGGGCGTGATCTTGTTGTATGAGTTGATTGACGCCGGTGCCGCAGTGAACGATACGTTGCTCGCGGCCGTGTTCGGCGGGGCGGGCGTCGGGATTGGCCTCGGCCTCATCTTCCGGGGGCGCGCCTCGACGGGCGGGATGGACTTGATCGCGCAGATCCTACATAAGTTCACGCACATCCCGCTCTATCTGTGTATCGCCATCCTCGACGGGGCGGTCGTCCTCGTCGCGGCGGTGACGTTCTCGTTCACGACGGGACTGTATGCGCTCATCGCGCTCTTCATCACGATCAAGATGATCGACTTCGTCCAGCTCGGCTTCACGCAAGACAAGATGGCGTACGTCATCTCGGAGAAACGTGACGTCATCACGCGGGCCGTCTTCGACGAGCTCGACCGCGGGGCGACCGAGATTCAGGCGATTGGGGCCTACTCGCGACTCGACCGACCGATGCTCCTCGTCGTCGTCCGGCAGAATGAGGTGAGCCGGTTGAAGGAGATCATCCGTCGCATCGACCCCGACGCGTTCCTCGTCTTCAGCGAGGCGCACGAGGTAATGGGGCAAGGGTTCACGTCGGACAAACGCTACATCAACGTGCCGTAAGATGTGTAATCTTTGTGTACTTTTCATGAGATTAGGTTAGAAAGCGCTTCAGAACGGCTATAATGGTAATTGTAGGTTATTTCTACAACTTAGGAGGGGAACCCTATATGAAGAAGTGGATGATGGCCATCGGCCTCGGCGCCATGCTCACGCTCGGTGCGTGCGGTGGCGGCGATGAGGAAGACACGTCAGGCAACGATTCGGGGACGACGACAGGCTCGATTGACGCGGAAGCGGTATACGCGCAAAACTGTGCGGCTTGTCACGGCGCGAACTTAGAAGGGATGAGCGGTCCGGCTTTGACAGACGTCGGGGCACGCTTGTCGGCTGAAGACATCGAAGGAATCATTCGAAACGGGAAAGGCGCGATGCCTGCGAACGTTATCCAAGATGACGACGAGATCGCAGCCGTGTCGGCTTGGCTCGCTGAGAAGAAATAATACGGAGACCACGGGGCGACCCGTGGTTTTTTGTTTCGTCGCGATGAAATGTTGGTAAAAAAGAATAACAACTTCAAGGGGTGGGGTACATTGAAAACGAAATTGATTGATTGGCCCACGTTCATCGGCGCGTTCTGCCTATTGCTCGCGGTGACGCTGCCGCTCGTCTTGTTCCCGGAGACGGGCAGGACATGGGTAGGGGTAGCGAACACGTTCATGACCCAAAACTTCGGGATGCTGTACTTGGCGATGGGACTCGGCGCGTTCGGGTTTTTGATTTTTGTCGCCTTCAGCAAGAACGGCCACGTCAAGCTCGGGCGCGAAGACGAGGAGCCGGAGTTCAGCACGTTCTCGTGGGCGGCGATGCTGTTCGCGGCCGGGATCGGCTCGAGTATCCTCTATTGGTCGGTCATCGAGTGGGTGTACTACTATCAAGGGCCTCCGTTCGGCGTCGAACCGGAATCGACCGAGGCCATTCAGTGGGCGACGGCGTACGGGATGTTCCACTGGGGTCCGATCGCCTGGGCGATCTATACGCTCCCGGCGCTCCCGATTGCATACTTCTTTTACGTCCGGCGCAAGTCCGTACTCAAAGTGAGCGAGGCGGTCCGGCCTGTCATCGGCAAATGGGCGGACGGTCCGGTCGGGAAGCTGATTGACATCTTGTTCATCTTCGGCCTGCTCGGCGGGGCAGGGACGACGCTCGCCCTTGGCACGCCGATGATCGCCGAAGGAGTGAACGAAATCACCGGCATCCCGGTGACGCTCGGCATGCAGGCGGTCATCATGCTCGTCTGTACGGCTATCTTCGCCGTCAGCTCGTACGTCGGGTTGAAGCGCGGCATCAAAGTGCTCAGTGACTTGAACATTTGGCTGTCGCTCTCGATTCTCGCCTTCGTCCTCATCCTCGGGCCGACGCGCTTCATCCTCGAGACGACGTTCAACGCCGTCGGCATCCTGCTCGACAACTTCTTCAAGATGGCGACGTGGATGGAACCGTTCGGGAACCTCGGCGGATTCACCGAGACCGGCTTCCCGGAAGCATGGACCGTGTTCTACTGGGCGTGGTGGCTCGTCTATGCGCCGTTCGTCGGACTGTTCGTCGCCCGCATCTCACGCGGTCGGACGATTCGCGGGATGATCATCGGGACGATGGTATATGGGACGTTCGGTTGTATCCTCTTCTTCGGAATTCTTGGGAATTTCGGGCTTTATCTCCACTTGAGCGGCGCGTTCGATGTCATCGGTTATATGGATACGTACGGACCGGCTGCGACGATTATCGCCATCATCGGGCAGCTGCCGTTCGGCAAGGTCGTCGTCGCCGTGTTCACTTTCCTCGCCATCATCTTCCTCGCGACGACGTTTGATTCATCCTCATATATTTTGGCATCGGTGACACAAAAGTATGTCGAAGGGGAGCCGGCGGCTTGGAATCGTTTGTTCTGGGCGTTCGCGCTCTGTATCATGCCGCTGACGCTCATGTTCCTCGGCGGGCTCGACACGCTCCAAACGGCGAGCATCGTCGGCGGGTTCCCGCTCATCTTCATCATGCTACTGCTCGCCTGGTCGTTCATGCGTGTGTCGAGTAAGGACATCCGCGCCTCGGACGAGTACGAATCGCCGACAATCCACATCAAGTACCGAAAGAAAAAGCGGTCGCCGTTTGATGCGTTGAAAGACCAACCCCCTGAATAAGGAAGGTGCCCTCGTCACAGGGTGCCTTTTTTTGAATCCGAATTTCAATGAATATGACAAATCGGTGAAGCGGACGTTCGGTGTGACAATTTCCCACTGTGCGCCCTCCAACTGAAATACTCCTGTAATGGTGTTTTAAAAAACCGATTGTTATAATGGTAGCGCTCATAGTCCCGCCTTTCGTCCTGTTTGTAAGGAAGTTGGGCACGAGCGACGTGCCTTGACAGCACGTTCTGTTTCCTGTAGAACAGAGGCTAGACGAAAAATATACAGTTACTAAAACAATGAAACTTCGTCATAGATGCATGAAAAATATTTAAAAAGGGTAGGGAATACGTTATGATTTCGATGCAAAAAGTCAGTAAAGTATATCCGAACGGCGTCGTCGCCGTCGATGATCTCGACATAGAAATCCAAGACGGCGAGTTCCTCTACGTCGTCGGACCATCCGGCGCCGGGAAATCGACGTTTATGAAAATGATTTATCGGGAGGAGAAGCCGTCGAGCGGTCAATTGTTGATTGACGGCATCGATGTCGGCAAGCTGAAGAATCGCCACGTGCCGAAACTTCGCCGCCAACTCGGCGTCATCTTCCAAGATTTTAAGTTGTTGCCGTCGCTCACCGTGTACGAGAACGTCGCCTTCGCCCTCGAGGTCGTCCAAGCCGACACGAATACGATGCGCAAGCAAGTGATGGACGTGTTGAACCTCGTCGGGCTCAAAAACAAGGCCCGCAACTATCCGGACGAACTGTCGGGTGGGGAACAGCAGCGCGTCTCGATCGCCCGCGCGATTGTCAACAAGCCGAAGCTCATCATCGCCGATGAGCCGACCGGGAACTTAGACCCGGACACGGCGTGGGGCATCATGGAAGTATTTGAAGAGATTCACCGCCGCGGTGCGACGATCGTCATGGCGACACACAACCGTGACATCGTCGATAAGATTCGCCATCGCGTCATCGCGATTGAGAACGGGAAAGTCGTCCGCGATGAAGAGAAAGGAGCGTATGGCTATGATATTTAAAAGTGGACTCCGCCACTTACGGGAAGGGTTCAAAGGAACACTTCGCAACGGGTGGATGACGTTTGCGGCCATCAGTGCCGTCACCATCACATTGTTACTCGTCGGGATTTTCGCGCTCGTCATGTTCAACGTCAACGAGATCTCACAAAACGTCGAGAACGACGTCGAGATTCAAGTGTTCGTCACACGGACCGCCGAAGAGGCGAACGTCGAACAGCTCGGACAAAACATCGAACAGATTCCCGGTGTCGCCGAAGTCACGTTCAGCTCGAAAGACGATGAGCTCGAGAACTTCCGCAACCAATTAGGGGAAGACGCGAACGCATACGGTGCGGTCGAGAAGGACAACCCGCTCCACGACCGTTACATCGTCAAGGCGTCAGACCCGCTCGAGACCGAACAAGTCGCCGAGGCGGTGCAGTCGCTTGAGAACGTCGATAGAGTCACATACGGACAGGACTATATCGACAAGATGTTCGCGTTCTTCAACGGGATTCGCATCGGCGGACTCGTATTGATCGTCGGGCTCACGCTCATGGCGATGTTCCTCATCTCGAACACGATCAAGATGACGATCTTCTCGCGTCGCCGCGAGATTGAGATCATGCGTCTCGTCGGGGCGAAAAACAGCTTCATCCGCTGGCCGTTCTTCATCGAAGGACTCCTCCTCGGTGTGCTCGGCGCGCTCATCCCGATCGCCGTCGTCTACTTCGGCTACGATGTCGCATATAGTGCTTTACAACCATCGCTAGATCAATTGAATAGTGATATATTTAAGTTGATTGATCCATCGACGCTCACGACGCAAGTGTCACTCGTCTTGTTGGCACTCGGGGCGTTCATCGGGATCTGGGGATCGACGACATCGCTCGGTCGATTCTTGAAAGTCTAACTTAGATAAGGGGGAGTTGGCGGATGAAACGTTCGCTTGCGCTTGGGTTATGTATGACGTTACTTGCCGCGCCGGTCATGGCGACGGAGAAAGAGACGTTACGGGAACGACAAGATCGTCTATCCAAACAGCTAGAGGCATCCAAGAAAGCGCAAGCCGAGACGGACGCCGAGCTCGACATCACCGAGGCGGAGCGTGACGCGGTCTTGACCGAGGTGAAGGCCGTCAACGAACGGCTCGATAGCCTCAGTGAACAGATTGCCGTCCAGCAGGCTGAAGCCGACGCGGCCCGCACCGAGCTCGAGACGACACGCCGCCAACTCGCTGCCCAAGAGCAGTACCTCCAAGGCCAGAAGGCGCTCCTCAGTGAGCGTCTTCGTGTGCTTCAAGTAAACGAGGACCGGTCCTATCTCCAAGTCATCTTCGAATCCCGCACGTTCGGGGATTTCGTCACGCGTCTCATGACGGCGCAGTCGATCGCGGAGCAGGACCGGGACCTCATACATAGCTTCATGGAAGAAGTCGAGCGGCTCGAGTCGCTCGAGACGACGCAACGGACCCAGCTGTCGTTCGTCAAACAAAAAGAGCGTGAACTCGTCATCACGAAGCAGGCGCTCGACCGTGCAGCCGAGGAGAAGCAGTCGCTCCTTTCCGAACTAAACGAACAAGTCGAGCT
The DNA here is from genome assembly GCF_018618435.1 of Exiguobacterium sp. s150. Classification (NCBI taxonomy): domain Bacteria; kingdom Bacillati; phylum Bacillota; class Bacilli; order Caryophanales; genus Exiguobacterium; species Exiguobacterium sp. s150. The sequence continues at coordinate 83,604 of NZ_JACSMC010000002.1, forward strand.
ACTCGAGCTCGAACAGATGACGCGCGAGGAAGAACAGGCGCTCATGGACGAACAGCGCCGCATCATCGCCGGTCAGCTCGAGGCGATTGCAACCGCCGAACGCGAGGCGGCCGAAGCGGAAGCGAGACGACAAGCGGAAGCGAAAGCAGCAGCCGAGGCACAGGCAAAGGCAGACGCCCAAGCGAAGGCAGATGCAGAGGCGCGAGCACGCCAAGAAGCCGAGGCGAAAGCGAAGACGGAGTCGTCGCCGGGCACAGCACCTGTCGCGCCACCGGTTCCGCCAGTCGAAGCGGCTGAGAACGTGACGCAACCTGTGTCGACGTTCGTCCGTCCCGTCTCCGGGTACGTCTCGAGCCGGTTCGGCCCGAGGGCGAACCCGCTCACCGGGGCGCCGGAGTCGCATCGCGGCATCGACATCGTCAACGCGACCGGCACGCCCATCGTGGCGGCGGCACCCGGCATCGTCATCAAGGCGGCGCCGGCGACGGGCTACGGCAACGTCGTCTTTGTCTCGCACGTGTTAGGCGGCCAAGTGTGGACGACGGTGTACGGCCATCTCGACTCGATCACGGTCACACCGGGCCAGACGATCGCGGCCGGCCAGACGGTCGGAACGCTCGGCAACACGGGCTGGTCGACGGGGCCGCACTTACATTTCGAACTTCACCGTGGCGAATGGGCCCCGGGGCAACCGAACGCGGTCGACCCAGGTCCTTATATCGGCTATTGACGGAGAGACGCGTCCCAAATGTGTGGAACGCGTCTTTTCTTCTAAACTTTTTGCTATACTGAATGAAAGACTGATCAAGAGAAATGAGGGACTACCCGTGAAAAATTCAACCGCTGGACTACTCGCCGGCGCCACGTTCGTCGCTGGGGCCGGTGCAGGGCTCGCGACGATGGCGTTTACTGATACAGCCGCTTTACCGACCGCCATTCAACCGCGGAGCGAGGGCTGGGACAAAGTCGAACAAGTGCGCAAGCTCATCGAGGCCCACTCACTTAAAGATATATCAGACGAAGCGCTCCTCATCGGGGCGCTCGACGGGATGACCGCCGCCCTCGACGACCCGTATTCGGACTTCCTCGACGCGGAAGAGACGTCGCAATTCACCGATTCGATTGAGTCGAGTTTTGAAGGAATCGGCGCGACTTTGGAGAAGAAAGGAGAAGACATCTTAATCGTCGCTCCAATCAAAGGCGCTCCGGCCGAAGCGGCCGGACTCCGTCCAGGGGATGTCATCACGGCCGTCGACGGCGAGTCGATTGAAGGGATGGCCGTCGAAGAGGCGGTGCGTCTCATCCGCGGGGAGAAAGGGACCGTCGTCACGTTGACGATTCGCCGCGGCGGGCAAGAGGCCGACTATGAGATCACGCGGGACACGATTCCAATCGAGACGGTGACGTCAGAGGTGAAGGAAGAAGCCGGCAAGAAGATCGGCTATCTGCAAGTGACCCAGTTCTCCGAACCGACCGACGACGAATTTTTGGAACAGCTCGAGGAACTCGAGAGTCAAGACATCGATAGCCTCATCATCGACGTGCGCGGAAACCCGGGTGGCCTGTTGCCGTCCGTCATCACGATGGTCGAAGGTTTCGTCCCGACGGACACGCCGGTCGTTCAAATCGAGGACGCGCAAGGGGAGCGTGAGTCGCAGAGCGGTCGCGCCCGTGAGGCGAAACCGTATGGCCTCTTCGTCTTGACGGACGAAGGCTCGGCCTCGGCGTCCGAGATTCTCGCCGGGGCGCTCAAGGAAGGGGCCGGGGCGACCGTGATCGGCAACAAGACGTTCGGCAAGGGCGTCGTCCAGACAGCGTTCGATTTGGCGGACGGCAGCAACTTGAAGCTGACGACGAGCAAGTGGCTCACGCCGGACGGCAATTGGATTAACGAGAAAGGAATCGAACCGGACATCGAAGTCAATCAACCGGACTATTTCAGCGTCAACCGCATCCTCGCCGAGGCGGACACGCTCGAGGTCGGTGATTACGGTGAATCCGTATCGAACTTGCATACCGTCCTCGAAGGGATCGGCTACGAGCCGGGCGGTCAGCCGGGCTATTACGGCGACACGATGGCCCGGGCCGTCGCCGCGTTCCAAGAAGACAACAATTTGACGGCGGACGGGATCGTCAACGAGGAGACGGCATCGGCGCTCGAATCGCGATTGCTTGAAGTCATTCAAGACGAGGCGAACGACGCCCAGTTGAACCGTGCGCTCGAAGAAGCTGCAAAATAAGGATTAGGGAAAGGATTGGACACGTGTGGACGTTCTACGAATGAGTGTACTCGCTTTATTGACTTTGATCGGTAGTCCGCTGCTCTGGGTGACGCTCGTCGCCCTCGCTTACATATCCATGACGCGCATCAAACGGGAACGGGCGATGTTCCGCTCGCGCCGGCGCTCGCCGAAATCAGATTGGATTCATTTCGTCTGGCCGAGCGTTTTGCTCGGGGCGCTCGCCTCGGTCGCGACCGTCTGGCTCGAGACGACGGTCAACGTCGAATGGCTCGTCACGTTCACCGTCCTGTACGCCCTCGTCGTCTTGACGATGCATCCGCGCTTCGTCAGCCCGGCGTTCCCGCTCCTCGTCATGCTCGCGGCCGTGTCGCTTCGTGACGTCATCTCGTTCGGACCGCTCGACGAGACGGTCGCTCGGCTCGCCGAGGTCGGTTGGCCGGTGTATGCGCTCGTCTTCGGCGTCGTCACGCTCGCCGAGGCGGTCTTGCTACGGTGGAACGGGAACGTCGAGACGTCGCCGACGCTCATCTTGTCGAAACGTGGTCAATTCATCGGCGGTCACGTCGTCAAACGACTCTGGTTCTTCCCACTCGTCGTCTTCTTGCCGCCGTCGTTCGGGTTCGACGGGATGGTCCCAGTCATCCTACCGATTCCAATCGGGGTGAGCCTCTTGTCGACCGGGGCGTTGCCACGGACGCTCCTCGGAAAGTTGAGCACGTATCGCGGCATCCTTGCCGTCATCGCGCTCGGTCTGTTCGGAGCGTCTTACGCACTTGACGTGCCGTACGCCGGTTACGTCTTGATCGCGCTCTATGTATTGTATGAGCTCGCGTTACAGCTCATCAAACGTGAGAACCGGGCGACGACGCCGGTGTTCATCAACGGCAACCGTGGGGCGGTCATCGTCGACACGCTCCCGGGTTCGCCAGGGGAAGCGATGCAACTCATCCCGGGCGAGTCGATTTATAAAGTGAACGGGACGGTCATCACGGGCGGGAGCAGCTTCTATGAGGCGCTCCAGCTTCATAAACCGTACATCAAGCTCGAGGTACTCAACTTGAACGGGGATATCCGGTTCGTCCAGCGGGCGATGTATGAAACCGACCCGCATGAGCTCGGCATCTTGTTCGTCGGGGAGCCGATGAGCCCGCGGCTACGTCTGCGCAAGTTATGAATGCTCGAAAAAAGGGAGCCTCCGCGGAGGCTCCCTTTCGTGTGCTTACGATTCAAGTTTCGATGGTTTGAAGCCCATCGTCGCTTCGACGGCGTGTTGCCAGCCTTTGTAAAGATTTTCGCGGTGCGACTCGTCCATGCTCGGTTCGAACTGTTGGTCGAGTTTCCACTGTTGCTTGATTTCCGCTTGGTCTTTCCAGAATCCGACGGCAAGACCGGCGAGGTAGGCGGCCCCGAGTGCCGTCGTCTCGCTCACTTCCGGCCGCTCGACCGGGACGTCCAAGATATCAGCCTGGAACTGCATGAGGAAGTTGTTGTTGACCGCGCCACCATCGACACGGAGCGTTTTCAACTCGATCCCTGAGTCTTGTTCCATCGCCGTCAAGACGTCACGCGTCTGATAGGCGAGCGACTCGAGCGTCGCCCGGACGAAGTGTTCTTTCTCGGTACCGCGCGTCAGGCCGAAGATGGCACCGCGCACGTCCGAGTTCCAATACGGGGCACCGAGCCCGACGAAGGCAGGGACGACGTAGACGCCGTCTGTCGTCTCGACACGGTTCGCGTATTGCTCCGTGTCTTTCGCTGACTTGAGCATCCGGAGCCCGTCGCGCAGCCATTGGATGGCCGAACCGGCGACGAAGATCGATCCTTCGAGCGCATACTCGACTTTCCCATCGTAGCCCCAGGCGATCGTCGTCAACAGGCCATGGTCCGATTTGACGGCTTCCTCGCCCGTGTTCATGAGCATGAAGCAACCCGTGCCGTACGTGTTTTTCCCTTCGCCTGAATCGAAGCACGCTTGCCCGAACAAGGCGGCCTGTTGGTCACCGGCAGCGCCGGCGATCGGTACTTCGAAGCCGAAGAAGTGGTACGGGATCGTATGGGCGTACACTTCACTCGATGGCTTGACTTCCGGGAGCATCGATTTCGGTACAGTGAGGATGTCGAGGAGCTCGTCATCCCACTTCTGCTCATAGATGTTGTACATGAGCGTACGTGACGCGTTCGAGTAGTCGGTGACGTGGGCGTGGCCGCCGGAAAGTTTCCAGATGAGCCACGTGTCGATCGTCCCGAAGAGGAGCTCGCCGTTGTCCGCTTTCTCACGGGCGCCGTCGACGTTGTCGAGGATCCATTTGACTTTCGTTCCTGAGAAGTAGGCGTCGATGAGGAGACCGGTCTTGTCACGGAACAAGTCGCCGTGACCGGCCGCATTCAACTCGTCACAAATACCGGCCGTCTGACGTGATTGCCAAACGACGGCGTTATAGACCGGGCGGCCCGTCTCCTTCTCCCAGACGACGGCCGTCTCACGCTGGTTCGTGATCCCGATGGCCGCGATCTCTTTCGGGTCGATGTCAGCCGAACCGAACGCCTCGGCCATGACGGCGAGGACAGAACCCCAAATCTCGTTGGCGTTATGCTCGACCCAGCCTGGTTTCGGGAAGTATTGCTTGAACTCGCGCTGGGCGGTCGTGACGATTTTACCGTCGTGGTCGAAGATGATGGCGCGTGAGCTTGTCGTGCCTTGGTCAAGTGCTAAAATATAACGTTTTTCTTTATCCATGAAATAGTGCCTCCTTAGAAGTTGTGATTATGGGACGAGAATGCCATAGACGAGGGCGGCGATGACGGCCCCGATGATCGGTCCGACGACCGGGATCCAAGAGTAGCCCCAATCTGACGTCCCTTTCCCTTTGATCGGGAGTATCGCATGCGCAATCCGCGGACCGAGGTCACGTGCCGGGTTGATCGCATATCCCGTTGTACCACCAAGTGAGAGACCGATCGAGACAACGAGGAAACCGACGATGAGCGGATTCAAGCCGTCCGTGAACGTGTTGGCCCCGAATGACAAAATTCCGAAGACGAGAACGAACGTACCAATGATTTCCCCGATCAAGTTGAACGGCGTGCTACGAATCCCTGGTGCGGTCGAGAAGGTGGCCAGTTTGGCACCCGGATCGTCGGTCACATCATAGTGCGGTTTGTAGTGCACGAACACGAGGACGGCCCCGATGAACGCCCCGATAAACTGTGCCAAGATGTAGGCTGGCACATCAGCCCAAGGGAATGAGCCTGCTGTCGCGAGCCCGACCGTGACGGCAGGGTTCAAGTGCGCCCCTCCGTAGATTCCGGCTGCGTATACCCCGATCATAACGGCGAAGCCCCAACCGAACGTGATGACGACCCAACCTGCGTTCTCCGCTTTCGAATGACGGAGGACGACGCCGGCGACGACACCGTTACCGAGCAAGATGAGTAGCATTGTACCAATAATTTCGCTGACGAATGCTGACATGTGATACTCCCCTTTCCCATATTAAATTTTGACTTACCACTTCATTATATCCCCCGAATGAAAGCGCTTCAAAACAAAGATATTCAAAAAAACCACTTTTTTATTTTCAAAGTGGCTTTCACTTGGTAAAACGCCCGATGAAATCGGCGGTGATACCGACGATAAAAACGAAAAGGACGCCTAGACTTATATACGTGAACGGCATCCAAAGTTGCGTCATCAAGTCGAGTGTGATCGAGACGATGACCACGCCATACAACAAGGCGAGGCGGCGTGAAATCTCTTTCTCACGATAACGGCTCGTCACCGTCGCGCCGAGCGGGGCTCCGATGAACGCGCCGAGGATGAGCGCGGCCGGGACAAGGAAGTCGAGCGTGAGCGACGGCAAATAGCTGACGAGTCCTCCGAACGCGATGAACAAGACGGCGGCGAGGCTCGTCCCGACAGCCCGGTGCGTCGAGTAGCCGAGCCAGCTGACGAGGAGCGGGACGATGATGAAGCCGCCGCCGATGCCGAGGAGCGCAGACAACAGCCCGGCGATCGCCCCGATGACACCCGCGGCGACGGTCGTGTTTTCTTTCGGTCGGCGTTTCGATGTTTTCTTTAAGAGCGTAACGGCAAAATAAGATAGGATAGCGAGATAGAACACGTTCAGCAGCCAATCACTCGTACCGGAGAAGGCGAGGACGAGCCGGCTCGACAGTTGGGCCGTCACGGCACCAGTCAGTCCGATGAGGAGCCCGGTCGTCCAGGAGACGTTGCCGAGCGACGTATGCCGCTTCGCACCGGCGAGGCTCGTGCCGACGACGAAGAGCAGAGACGTCGCGACCGCCTCGGCCGCCGTATAACCGCTGAACAACAGCACCGGGACGATGATGACCCCGCCGCCGATGCCGAAGAACCCGGACAAGGCGCCGACGACGGCGCCGAGCGGGATGAAGAGGAGAGACCACATGTCGACCAACTCGTTTCTACATAGATTCATCCTTTATCATAACGGAATGGGCGACATGTCAGAAGCGAATATTTGTTCGTGTATGTGCTATAATCAAATCAATTATGTAGGAACAGAAAGTGAGGAATCATCATGGAATCGATCCCGTTCGCATTACAATCGGAATATACGCCGGGAGGTGACCAACCGGAAGCGATTCGACAGCTCGTCGAAGGCGTCAACCGTGGCGACCGCTACCAGACGTTGCTCGGGGCGACCGGCACCGGCAAGACGTTCACCGTCTCGAACGTCATCCAAGAAGTGAAGAAGCCGACGCTCGTCTTAGCCCACAACAAGACGCTCGCCGGCCAGCTCTATTCGGAGTTCAAAGAGTTCTTCCCGAATAACGCCGTCGAGTACTTCGTCAGCTACTACGACTACTATCAGCCGGAAGCGTATGTGCCGTCGACGGACACGTTCATCGAGAAAGACGCGTCGATTAACGATGAGATCGATAAATTGCGTCACTCGGCCACGTCCGCCTTGTTCGAACGGGACGACGTCATCATCGTCGCCTCGGTGTCGTGCATCTACGGCCTCGGTAACCCGGAAGAATATCGGAGCCTTGTCCTTAGCCTCCGGGTCGGGAAAGAGATGGGCCGCGATGAGATGCTTCGGAAGCTGATTGACATCCAATATGAACGGAACGACATCGATTTCCAGCGCGGACGGTTCCGTGTCCGCGGCGACGTCGTCGAAATCTTCCCGGCGTCGCGTGACGAGCATTGTATGCGCGTCGAGTTTTTCGGTGACGAGATTGACCGGATTCGCGAGATGGACCCGCTCACGGGCGAGATTATCGCCGACCGCGAGCACGTCGCCATCTTCCCGGCGTCCCACTTCGTCACACGTGACGAGAAGTTACAAAAAGCGATCGTTAACATCGAGGCCGAACTTGAGGAGCAGCTCGAGAAGTTCCGCGAGGAAGGAAAGCTGCTCGAGGCGCAACGGCTCGAACAACGGACGAACTACGACCTCGAGATGATGCGCGAGATGGGTTACTGTTCCGGGATCGAGAACTATTCCCGGCACTTGAACCTGATGCCCGAGGGCGCGACACCGTACACGCTCATCGACTACTTCCCGAAAGACTTTCTGCTCGTCGCCGACGAGTCGCACGTGACGCTCCCGCAAGTGCGCGGGATGTACAACGGCGACCAGGCGCGAAAACAAGTGCTCGTCGACCACGGCTTCCGTTTGCCGTCGGCGAAAGACAACCGTCCGCTCAAGTTCGAGGAGTTCGAGAAGAAGTTGAGCCAGGCGATCTTCATTTCGGCGACGCCGGGTCCGTATGAGCTCGAACATACGCCGCACATGGTCGAACAGATTATCCGTCCGACGGGTCTCATCGACCCGACGATTGAGATTCATCCGATCAAAGGGCAAATTGACTACTTGATGGACCAAATCCGCGAGCGCATCAAACGGGACGAACGTGTCCTCGTGACGACGCTCACAAAAAAGATGGCCGAGGACTTGTCCGACTATCTCCGCGAGGCGGGCATCAAGGTCAACTACATGCACTCGGAAATCAAGACGCTCGAACGGATCGAGATCATCCGCGACCTCCGTCTCGGCAAGTATGACGTCCTCGTCGGAATCAACTTGCTCCGGGAAGGGCTCGACATCCCGGAAGTGAGTCTCGTCACGATCCTTGACGCCGATAAGGAAGGGTTCCTCCGTTCGGACCGCTCGCTCATCCAGACGATTGGCCGGGCGGCGCGTAACGCGAACGGGCACGTCATCTTGTTCGCCGATAAGATGACCGACTCGATGAAACGAGCCATCGAGGAGACCGATCGACGGCGGACGATCCAATTGGCGTATAACAAAGAACACGGCATCACCCCGAAGACGATTCGAAAAGAAGTGCGCGGTGTCATCCGTGCGACGGTCGATGCCGAGGAGGAAGTGCTCGAGTCGCTCAGCTCGATGAAGCCGGCCGAGCGCGAGGCGGCAATCGCCAAACTAGAAGAAGAAATGAAACAAGCGGCCCGCGACCTCCAGTTCGAGCGGGCGGCCGAATTGCGTGACTTAATCTTGGAGTTGAAGGTAGGGAGTTAAATGGCTGAGAAGAAAAATGCGATTGTCATCAAAGGGGCGCGCGTCAACAACTTGAAAAACATTGATATTGAGATTCCTCGGGACCAACTCGTCGTCTTGACGGGTCTGTCCGGTTCCGGGAAGTCTTCGCTTGCCTTCGACACGATCTATGCGGAAGGACAGCGCCGTTACGTCGAGAGCTTGTCCGCGTATGCAAGGCAGTTCCTTGGGCAGATGGACAAACCGGACGTCGACACGATCGAGGGTCTCAGTCCGGCCATCTCGATTGACCAGAAGACGACGAGCCGGAACCCGCGCTCGACCGTCGGGACGGTGACGGAGATTTACGACTACTTACGGCTCTTGTTCGCCCGGATCGGGAAACCGGTCTGTCCGAACCACGGCATCGAGATCTCGAGCCAGACGATCTCGCAAATGGTCGACCAAGTGATGGAGCTACCGGAGAAGACGCGCCTGCAAATTCTCGCCCCGATCGTCTCCGGACGAAAAGGGACGCATGTGAAAGTGTTCGACTCGCTCAAGAAAGAAGGGTTCGTCCGTGTCCGCGTCAACGGGGAAACGATCGAACTGACCGACGAAATCGAGCTCGACAAGAACAAGAAACATTCGATTGAAGTCGTCGTCGACCGTCTCGTCGTCCGACCTGACGTCGAAGGACGGCTCGCCGATTCGCTCGAGACGGCGCTCCGCCTCGCGGACGGCCGGGCCATCATCGACAAGATGGACGGGACGGAGCTCCTCTTCAGCGAGCATCACGCCTGTCCGATTTGCGGCTTCTCGATCGGGGAACTCGAACCGCGCATGTTCTCGTTCAACTCACCGTTCGGCGCATGCCCGACGTGTGACGGACTCGGGACGAAACTCGACGTCGACCCGGAACTCGTCATCCCGGACGCGACGAAGACGTTGAAGGAAGGCGCGGTCGCCGCGTGGCAGCCGACGAGCTCACAATATTATCCGCAACTGCTTGCGGCGATGTGTCATCATTTTGACATCGACATGGACGTCCCGTTCGAGCGGTTATCAAAGCGAGACCAAGACCTCGTCTTGAAAGGGACCGATCAAGAATCGTTCTTGTTCCGCTATGAGAACGATTTCGGTCAAGTTCGGACGAACACGATTTTCTTTGAAGGGGTGCTCCGTAACATCGAGCGTCGCTATAAAGAGACGACGTCCGATTATATCCGTGAACAGATGGAAATGTACATGGCAACCCATGCGTGTCCGACGTGTAACGGGTATCGGTTGAAAGAAGAGACGCTCGCCGTGAAAATCACGGGCCACCATATCGGGCAAGTGACGGAGTTGTCGGTCGTCAATGCGATCAACTTGTTCGATACCATCACGAGCGAGATTAGCGAGAAAGACCTCGCCATCGCCCGCCTCATCTTGCAAGAGATTTGTGAGCGGCTCAGCTTCTTGAACAACGTCGGACTCGACTATTTGACGCTGTCACGGGCAGCCGGGACGCTCTCGGGCGGCGAGGCGCAACGGATTCGACTCGCCACGCAAATCGGGTCGCGCCTCACAGGCGTCTTGTACGTCTTGGACGAGCCGTCCATCGGGCTACACCAGCGTGACAACGACCGCTTGATCGCGACGCTCAAACAGATGCGCGATATCGGCAACACGCTCATCGTCGTCGAACACGACGAAGACACGATGATGGAAGCCGACTATTTGATCGACATCGGGCCTGGGGCCGGAGAACATGGCGGGGAAGTCATCGCCGCCGGGACGCCGAAGCAGCTCATGAAAAATAAGAAATCGCTCACCGGTCAATACTTAGCGGGCAAAAAGTTCATCCCGCTGCCGACCGAACGAAAAGTACCGGACGAGCGCTTCCTCAAGATTTTGAAGGCGGAAGAGAACAACTTGAAAGGGGTCGATGTGTCGATCCCGCTCGGCATGTTTATCGCCGTCACCGGGGTATCCGGGTCCGGGAAGTCGACGCTCATCAACGAGATTCTGTACAAGTCGCTCGCCCATCACATCAACCGGGCGAAAGCGAAGCCAGGGAAACACAAGAAGATTGAAGGGCTCGACCAGATCGACAAAGTCATCGACATCGACCAGTCCCCGATCGGACGGACACCGCGGTCGAACCCGGCGACATATACGGGCGTGTTCGATGATATCCGCGACGTGTTCGCCTCGACGAACGAAGCGAAGATGCGTGGCTATAAGAAAGGCCGCTTCAGTTTCAACGTCAAAGGTGGGCGCTGTGAGGCGTGCCGCGGCGACGGGATTATCAAAATCGAGATGCACTTCCTTCCGGACGTGTACGTGCCGTGTGAGGTGTGTCACGGGAAACGCTATAACCGTGAGACGCTCGAAGTGAAGTATAAAGGGAAGACGATCGCCGACGTCCTTGACATGACGATTGAGGAAGGGCTTGACTTCTTTGACAAAATTCCGAAAATTAAGCGCAAGATTCAGACGATCTTTGACGTCGGTCTCGGCTACATGAAGCTCGGCCAGCCGGCGACGGAACTGTCGGGCGGGGAAGCGCAGCGCGTCAAGCTCGCCTCGGAACTCCATAAACGCTCGACCGGGAAGACGATTTACATCTTGGATGAACCGACGACGGGACTCCATGTCGATGATATCGCCCGGCTGTTGAAAGTCCTGCAGCGCCTCGTCGAGAACGGGGACACGGTGCTCGTCATCGAGCACAACCTCGACGTCATCAAATCGGCCGACTACTTGATCGACCTCGGTCCGGAAGGCGGTGACGGCGGCGGGACGATCGTCGCGACGGGGACACCAGAAGAGGTCGCCGAAGTGGCGGCATCGTATACCGGCAAGTATTTGAAGCCGGTATTAGAACGAGATGCGGCCCGGGCGAAACCGAAAGCAGGAAAACGGAAGTAAGGTATAGAAATGATGAGAAACGGGAACATGATTGACGTGTATCCAATTCGAAGGGGGAAATGAACGTGAAACAAGAAATGCGTGAACTGATTCTCCAGCAAGTGAAAGACGGCAAGTTGACGATCGAGGAAGGCATGACCCAACTCGAACGGCTCGAACGGTTAGAGCCCGAGCGTGTCCAAGCGCTCGAGGCGCAACAAGAGACGGAGAAGGTCGACGCCTACTCGGTCGAGTCGCTGACGACGAAATTGACTTCGGCGGTCGAAGGGCTCGTCACGAAACTGCGGGACAGCGATTTCTCGTTCAGCTCGAACTTCGGGCCGGAAGTGACGTACTCGAAGTCGTTCCCGTTCACCGGGACTGACATCGCGCTCGACTTGTTCAACGCCTCGGCGACGATCGTCTCGTCGGACAACGACGAATGTGAACTCATCGTCACCGGCCGTCCGCTCCGCCAGCAAGATGCGGACAAGGCGCTCGAACAGCTCCAATCGGCCGTGAAACACTCGGTCATCGGGGACCGTCTCGTCGTCTCGCTCCGTGACAAACTCGTCCGGGCGCACGTCGAGCTATACGTCCCGCATCATCATTTCGACCACCTGCACGTCCAGACGCTCAACGGGGAAGTCCGTGCCGACGGGCTCGATGTCGAGAGTGTGCGCGTCCAGACGGCGAACGGTCGCGTCGTGCTCCATGAGGTCCACGCCTCGGAACTCCTCCTCAACACAGGGAACGGCACGGTCGAGGTCGACGGTGTCGAGACCGAGCTCGTCCACGTCCGGACCGGCAACGGTGCGGTCATCGTGAGCGGGAAGTATGACAAAGCCTCGCTCAAGACCGGCAACGGCAACATCCGGGCCGAACTGGCGACGGCACGTCCGGCCAAGTTCGAACTCGCCTCGCTCGCGGGGAACATCCGTCTCGTCTTGCCGCACGGCGCCGAGGTCGAAGGGGAGCTCGAGACGAACTTCGGAGGACTCCACTGCAACTTGGACGAACTCGAGATCGTCCGCGACCGGAAAGACGTCGCCCAGCGACGCCTCGAATTCATCTCGGGCCGTGGCCAGACGCCGCGCATCGAGGTCGAGGCCGGAACGCGTACCGGAACGATCGACCTCGAGCACGGCTCGCAGCATACGCCTTCGACGTTCCTCGAAGAAGACAAGCATGAACCGGTGGACCCGGTGGACCCGGTCAATCCGGGTGACTTGAACAATCCGTTCCATCAGAAGTGATACACGACCCGGAGGCGATGCCCCCGGGTTCTTTTATAGAGGGGGGATGAGATGCGACGATTTGTTTCAGTGTCCGGATGGATGATGATCGCGGTGCTGTTGCTCGTCGGATGTGACGAGGAGCAGCGCGTCGTCAACGGAAATGAGCCGGCTGACGACGAAGCCATCGCCGTCGCTTGGGCGTATGTGACCGCTCGAAACTGGGAAGAACCTGCAATCAATGCGGGAGGAAGTGCTGAGGTACAGCGTGTCACGGTCGATCACGGCTATGAACTGTTAGATGATACGTATTTTGGGAGCGAGGTGCTCGCAGTGTCGTTCGCGTCTGAACCGGACAGTGTCGTTGGTGTCCCGACAATTTCAGTCGAGCCGGAGTCGGACACCGTGGTCGGCTATATGCCGGGTGAATGACAGAATCATCGAAAACCTCGAGTCCAAGTCGGACATCATCAGGATCGCCCTTTCCATGGGTCGGTTACGTCCTGTTTAGTCCGCAACGGGAAAGACGTACAGCGCCGCCCGAAAGCCCGGCCCTCAGGAAAGCGGCGTGCGGCCAAGGTGGCTAAAGGACGATCAAACAAAGGAGCATCATCCCGAGTGGGACGACGCTCCTTTGTTTGACGTTTGTGCCGTGTGGTCACAGGTTCATCTCATACTCCATCTGTTCCCAGTCCATCATCGGTGCGTCGTATAACGTGAACGAGCCGATAATCAACAAGATGAACAGAATCGGTCCGGCGATAAGCAGAATAATCCCGAGGTTGCGCATCTTTTTCGACCGGTTCCAGTAGAAGATGATGGCGACGATCATCGAGATGAGCGAGCCGGACAAGAAGAAGCCGACGATGTTCAAGATGAATAATAACAGGACCGTTTCGTTTTTCGTCGCAGCGTACTCGCGCCACATATCGATGAGCGACTTGATCAAATAGACGAGCGCCGCGATCCCGACGATAAAAATAAAGACGATGGCAATCAAAAATAGTGAGTTCATGCGTTTTTCACCTCCTCATATGGTCTATACCCGTTCTACGAAATGTTGGCCGATTAGTTTCATTTCTTTTTTCTGACACACCACGACTCACTTTCGCTGACACCAAGTATAGAGAGCTATGATACAATAATGAGCGTGAAAGGGGCAGATACTCATGCAAAATATCGTACGCACGGCTCAACTTGTTGAGCGCTTCAAACTTCAAGTCATTTCCGGTGAAGAAGGACTCCACCGTCCTGTCGTCACACCAGACCTCAGTCGTCCAGGACTCGTCCTCGCCGGCTACTATACCCACTATGCGAAAAATCGCCTGCAAGTGCTCGGCAAGACGGAGCTCACGTTCTACGCGAGCCTGTCTGAAGAGAGCCGGCGCGAGCGGGCGAAGATCTTGTGCACGGAATCGACACCGGGCATTCTCATCACGCGCGGCTTCGATATCCCGAAAGAGATTCAAGAACAGGCCGAGGCGGCGAACGTGCCGCTCATGCAGACGAACGCGGTGACGACGTCCATCGAGTCACAAATCACGAACTTCCTCGAGATGGAGCTCGCACCGATGACGGCGATGCATGGCGTGCTCGTCGACATTTACGGCGTCGGTGTCTTGATTAAAGGCCAGAGCGGTGTCGGGAAATCCGAGACGGCGCTCGAGCTCGTCAAGCGCGGCCATCGTCTCGTCGCCGATGACTCGGTCGAGATTCGCCAGACGGGCGACCAACTGCTCGTCGGGTCGGCACCGAAACTCATCCGGCACTTGCTCGAGATTCGCGGAATCGGCATCATCGATGTCATGACGCTCTTCGGAGCCGGGGCCGTTCGCTCGCACAAGAAGATAAGTCTCATCGTCAACCTCGAGAACTGGGATGCGGGGAAAGTATATGACCGTGTCGGGCTCGACCATAACACGATGAAGATTATCGACAGCGAAGTACCGCTCCTCACGATCCCGGTCCGTCCGGGACGTAACTTGGCCGTCATCGTCGAAGTCGCGGCGATGAATTATCGCCTGCAAAACATGGGCATCAATACCGCGGAAGAGTTCGCCGAACGTCTCGCGAACGCGATCCACGATAACGAAGGGGAGATGGAATGATGGTAGAGCCGACGTTTGATCGTGTAGCGTTTGAAATCGGGTCGCTCCCGATTTACTGGTACGGGATGATTATCGCCTTCGGGGCGATGCTCGGACTTGTACTCGCCTTGTTCGAAGCGAAACGGATCAACTATGATTCGGAACGACTCGTCGACGTCGTCATCTGGTCGATCCCAATCAGTATCGTCTTCGCCCGTGTGTATTACGTCGTCTTCCAGTGGGACTACTATAGCCAAAACCTCGGGCAAATCATCGACATCCGGCAAGGCGGGATTGCCATCCACGGTGCGATTTTCGGGGCGCTCCTCGTCGTCGTGATCTACAGCATGCGCAAGTCGACGTCGTTCTGGAAAGTGACCGACATTCTCGCGCCGTCGCTCCTGCTCGGACAAGCGGTCGGGCGTTGGGGCAACTTCATGAACCAAGAAGCGCACGGCGATGAGACGACGCGTAGCTTCCTCGAAGAGACGCTCCGTCTCCCGGACTGGATCGTCAACCAGATGTTCATCGACGGCGTGTATTACTTGCCGACGTTCTTGTTCGAGAGCGTCTGGAACATCCTCGGTGTCATTCTGCTCGTCGTCTGGCGCGTGGTCGGCAATCCGCCGCGTGGCTACATCTTCTTGTCGTACCTCGTCTGGTACTCGGTCGGCCGCTTCTATATCGAAGGGCTCCGGACGGACAGCCTCATGGCAGGCGACTTGCGGACGGCCCAAATCGTCTCGATTTTGATGATCGTCTTCGGTATCGTCATGATGGTCGTGCGCCGCAAAGCGAAACGGTATGATGACCCTTCAGAGAAAGGACTGTTTGATTGATGGATACGTTACTGTTTGATTTGGACGGGACGTTGCTCGACACGAACCCGCTCATCCTCGCGAGCTTCCGGCACACGCTCGGCTACTACTTCCCGGACGAGACGTATCGGGATGAAGACTTGTACCCGTTCATCGGCCCGACGCTCGAGAAGTCGTTCCGTGAGCTGAACGAGCCGGAATGGAAAGAGATGCAGGCGTTTTACCGGAGCTTCAACATCGCGATGCACGATGCCCTCGTCGCCGAGTACCCGGGCGTCATCGAAGGACTCTATCGCCTGCACGCGAAGGGCTATAAGATGGGTGTCGTCACGTCGAAAGGACGTCCGGTCGTCGAGCAAGGCTTGCGCCTGTTCAACATCGACCATTTGTTCGACGTCGTCATCACGGCCGACGACGTCGAAAACGAGAAGCCGCACCCTGAACCGGTCGAACGTGCCCTCCGCGCGCTCGACGCCGCGCCGGAACGCGCCGTCATGGTCGGGGACAACGACACGGACATCTTCAGCGGCAAGAACGCCGGGACGAAGACGGTCGCCGTCGGCTGGGCGCTGAAGGGCCGCGCCTTCCTCGAGTCGCTCGAGCCGGACGTCATCATCGAGTCGATGGAGCATTTCGAGGCGTGGCTCGACGAGGTCACGGTCCATGCGTAAGACGGAACGGTTCCGTCTCGCCGGGCCGAACCCGCTCTGGCAGATGTATCGGACGATTCGGTTCGTCCGCGTGTTCAAGAACACGGCCGTCGTCATGGTCGGCCGCTTCTTCCCGTCGGTGAAGGCGAAGCGTTGGTTATATCGGACGTTTCTCGGCATGCGGATCGGGGAGTATAGCGCCCTCGCCCTCATGGTGACGCCGGACGTCATGTTCCCGGAGCGGATCTCGATTGGACGGAACACCGTCATCGGATTCAACACGACGATTCTCTGTCACGAGTACCTCGTCGATGAGTATCGAATCGGCGACGTCTCGATTGGGGACGAGGTGTTGATTGGGGCGAACGTGACCATCCTTCCAGGTGTCACGATCGGCGACCGGGCCGTCGTCGGTGCCGGTGCCGTCGTCCATCGGGACGTCTTGCCGGGCGAGCGCGTCGTCGGGGCGAAGCTCCAAACGGTCGACACGAAATAGACACAATTTAGCACGAAATCAATTTCTTGCGGTGACGAACGTCACGACTTGAAAATACTTGAGCGGTATCACTTTTTCACGAAGCGATACCGTTTTTTTGTGTCTTCAAGCGACTCGGGGCGGCTAACAAGTTTTTGCCGAAAAGCAATTATGAGACCCTATAAAATATATTCATTATAGAAGGAATATAGTCCCGATTTTTTTTAAGTTTTACAGTTGCCCTCGCCGTTTGAGTGCGGTATTCTTAACCCTGCAACTAAAAAACGATTTAGCATTTGATGTGGGGGATTTAGAATATGGAAGCGAACTATGAAGCTCTAATGACGCTACCCGAACCAGAATCTCCGCTCGCTGCGGAGCTCCACTACTATAGAGGTCGTCGCGCGTTACGAGAAGGTCGCCTAGATGAAGCGACTTTTTTCATGGCTGAAGCTACGGCTGCCGCCACGCATCGCGTCGATTACCATAAACAGTACGCTGAACTGTTATTTGAAGTAGGAGAGGTCTACCACGCCAACGACGTGTGGAAACGGGTGCTACAACTCGATGATACGGCGACAGAGGCCCTTTACCACCTCGCGAGCAACTGTGCCTACATCTCACAATATGAAGAAGCGGCCACGTACGCGAGCCGCTACCTCGAACAAGAGGCGAACGGTCCTTACGCGGAATCGGTCCAGTCGCTCCTCGAACTGATTGAGCTCGAGCAAGAGCTTGAAGACGAAGAGGAAGACGAGTTGATCACGTGGCATACGGAGGCACAGCGTCAAATCGACAAAGGCCGCTTGTTTGCCGCCAAGTCGACGCTCGAGCGGTTGATTGACCGCTATCCGACGTTCTGGCCGGGCTATAACAATTTGGCGGTCGTCCATTTCTATCTTGGGAACGACGAGACGGCGTTCGAGACGCTCGGGTACGTGCTCGATGAGAATCCGGGCAACTTGCATGCGATTTTGAACACGATCTTGTTGCTCCATGAAGCCGGACAGTCCGAGGCGGCGCTCCAACTATCAGCCCCGCTGACGCGCGTCCGTCCGCTTCAATTCGAAGTGCGCTATAAACTCGCGACGACGCTCGCGCTCGTCGGGCATTACGATCACGCCTACGAAGAACTCCGGCTCTTGAAAGAGCGGGGCTTCCGTGGGGATTCACTGTTTGGGCATTGGCTCAGCGTCTCCGCCTACAAGACCGGACGTCTTGAAGAGGCGGCGACCTATTTGAACGGTGAGCAAGCGAAGCAAATCGAGGACAAACAGTCGTTCGATATTCGCGACAACCTCGAGTTCCGCTCGGCGCTCGTCCAAGGCTTGCGTCAAGAAGACGATTTGGCGCGGATCGAGATTATCCGCATCATCGCCAAACTTGAAGACGACGAGGCGTTTGAGGCGCTCGCGCTGACGAGCACGGTCACCGATGACGAGACGGTCATCGCTTTCGCGAAGAAGTGCCAAGCTGTCATCTGTGCCGTCCCGTTTAAAGGTGACGCACGTATCGAGCGTGCATACGAAGCGCTCGTCTTGGCTGAACGGCACGTCTCGGAAGCCGAGCAGATGAGCCTCGAAGGCGACTTCTACGAACGATTCGCGCGCCTGTTGCTCGGACAGCACACGTTTGACGACGTCACGGCATCGGCCGCTGCGCTCGTCTGGATGTTTTATGCGAAACGGGACGCGCTCGTTCTCGCGGACTGTGCCGACGTGTTCGGGGTCGACGTCTCGACGCTCACGGACACGATCCGTTCGTTCAAAGCGACACTCGAACGAGCATAAAGATAGACGATACCTCCCGAGGTTTCATATACTGAAGGCAATCAATTTCATGCAGAGGTGGTATCTTTATGACAGAAGAAAAAATCTATGACGTCATCATCATCGGGGCCGGCCCGGCCGGAATGACGGCGGCGCTCTACGCATCGCGCGCCAATTTGTCGACGCTCATGATCGAGCGCGGCATCCCAGGTGGCCAGATGGCAAACACAGAAGATATCGAGAACTATCCAGGGTACGACAGCATCCTCGGTCCGGACTTGTCACAAAAGATGTTCGACCACTCGAAAGCGTTCGGCGCGGAATACGCGTACGGTGACGTACAGCGCATCTCGGACGAAAACGAATACAAAATCGTCCACGCCCATAACCGTGACTATAAAGCACGCGCGATCATTCTCGCTTCAGGCGCGCAATATAAAAAGATTGGCGTCCCGGGCGAAGAAGAGCTCGGCGGTCGCGGCGTCTCGTACTGCGCGGTCTGTGACGGCGCGTTCTTCAAAGGCAAGAACTTGTTCGTCATCGGTGGCGGCGACTCTGCCGTCGAAGAAGGCGTGTTCTTGACTCGTTTCGCCGACAAGGTGACGATCGTTCACCGTCGCGACGAGTTGCGCGCCCAGAAGATTCTTCAGAAGCGGGCGTTCGACAACCCGAAAATCGACTTCATCTGGAACCACACGCTCCAAGAGATTAAAGAAGTCGACGGCAAAGTCGGCGGCGCACGTCTCGTCAGCACGATTGACGGCACGGAGACGGACTATGACATCGACGGCGTCTTCATCTATATCGGAATGAACCCGATCACCGGGTTCGTCCAAGATCTCGGCATCTTGAACGAACAAGGCTATATCGTCACGAACGAGGCGATGGAGACGAAGATTCCTGGAATCTTCGCTGCCGGCGACGTTCGCGACAAGACGCTCCGCCAAGTCGTAACCGCGACGAACGACGGATCGATTGCCGCGCAAAACGCGCAACACTATATCGAGGGTCTCCTCGAGGCGTTGCACGAACAAAACGCGTGATTCAACGGAGAAGGCATTGCGGGCGACCGCAATCCCTTCTCTTTTTTTCGAGCGTTCGCTATACTAAAGAGTGAAGAGCGCTACACACACGGCTCGGTTGTCAAAATTAAGGGGGCGTCATGGAGATGGAAGACTTTAAAGGATTAGAAGAATTGATCATCATCAGCGGGATGAGCGGGGCCGGGAAATCGGTCGCGATGAATAGTTTCGAGGACCTCGGCTATTTTTGCGTCGATAACTTGCCGCCAGTCTTGTTGCCGCAACTGATCGATGTCATCAGCTCGGTCCGTCCGAAAATCGCCGTCGCCATCGACACGCGGACGCGCGACTTCATCGATAGTCTGTTCATCGTCATCGATGACTTAGAAAAGAAGAACGTCCATCCGCACTTACTTTATCTTGAGACACGGGACGACGTGCTCGTCCGCCGCTATAAAGAGACGCGCCGGTCACATCCGCTCGCACCGGAAGACGCGCCGCTCGTCGGCATCAAGATGGAACGCGAGCTGCTCGAAGGGTTCCGCGACCGGGCGCATACGCTCTATGACACGAGCGATTTGAAGCCACAGATGCTCAAGGACCGGATCTTGCTCCAGTTCAACGAGGAGCGCATCCCGTTCACGGTCAACTTCATGTCGTTCGGGTTCAAGCACGGTGTGCCGCTCGACATCGACCTGTTGTTCGACGTCCGCTTCATCACGAACCCGTTCTACATCCCGGAGCTCCGTCCGCTCACGGGCCAGACGAGCGAGGTGCAAGACTACGTCATGTCGCACCCCGAGGCGCGGGCGTTCTATAAGAAGCTGATTGACATGCTCGAATTCCTGTTGCCGCAGTACAAGCGGGAAGGAAAGACGCAAGTCGTCGTCGCGTTCGGCTGTACGGGCGGGAAGCACCGCTCGATCACGTTCGCTGAAAAAGTATCGGAACATTTCGCGGAGCGCTATAACGTCAAGACCGTCCATCGCGACTTGGCGCACGCGACGAAGGAGAAATGAGATGAGACGCGATCGGAAAGTTGTCGCCATCGGCGGCGGTACCGGACTATCGACGCTCGTCCGCGGGTTGAAGCATTATCCGCTCGACATCACGGCCATCGTCACGGTCGGGGATGACGGGGGCAGCTCAGGACGGCTCCGCGACGAGTTCCATATGTTGCCTCCGGGCGACATTCGAAACGTCATTCTCGCCTTGTCGGAAGTCGAGCCGCTCATGGACAAGATTTTACAGTATCGGTTTGACAGCGGGTATGGCCTTGAAGGGCACTCGCTTGGAAACCTGATGCTGACAGCGGCGACGCATATTTGTGAAGGCTCGTTCGTCAAGGCGGTCGACGTCTTGTCGCAACTGTTGAACGCACAAGGTCGCGTGCTCCCGGTCACGGAGACGCTCATGACGCTCGCGGCCGAGTTCGAGGACGGGACGATCGTCAAAGGCGAGTCGAAGATCCCGCTCGTCGAGAAACCGATCAAGCGGCTGTTCTTGCTCGAGGACGGCATCAAGCCGGCACCAGGGGTCGTCGAGGCGATCCATGAGGCGGACGTCATCGTGCTCGGGCCGGGCAGTCTCTATACGAGCATCATCCCGAACTTGTTGATTCAAGAAGTGCGCGACGCCATCGTCGAGGCAGGCGTCCCGGTCGTCTACATTTGTAACGTCATGACGCAACCGGGCGAGACGAAAGGGTATGACGCGATGAAGCACTTAAAGGCAATCGAAGTGTATCTCGGCAAATCGTCGATTGATACGATCGTCGTCAATAACGAGCCGATTGAAGAGACGTACCTCGAGCGTTATCTCGAGGACGGCTCCGAGGAGGTCCGCTTCGACCGCAAGAAGCTCCGGAACTACGGGACGAACGTGCTCGCCGGGGACATCGTCGACTATAACCGTGACTACATCCGTCACGACTCGGACGCGATTGCCGGGCTCGTCATGCAGCGCGTCCTCCGTATCAAGAAACCACGCTCGTTCCAAGAGCTTGAACTGAAATAGAACGATTGATCAAGAAAGGAGGGGAATGAGATGAGCTTTGCTTCAGACGTCAAAAAAGAATTGACCCAACTGACCGTCACCGATGCCGAGGCGAAAGCGGAACTGTCCGCCCTCGTCCGGATGAACGGTGTCATCTCGCTCGCCCTCGGGCGCGGGATGACGCTCGACGTCTCGACGGAGAACGCGGCCATCGCCCGACGGATTTATTCCCTGATGAAACGACTGTACGACCACCACCTCGATTTGTTCGTCCGTAAGAAAATGCGGCTGAAGAAGAACAACGTCTACATCGTCCGCGTCTCCCAGCACGCCGAGACGATGTTGAAGGACCTCGAGATTCTCGGTGAGCATTACGAGATGATTCGGACACTCAACTCGGACATGACACGTGACGAGAATTTGGCCCGTGCCTACTTGCGCGGCGCCTTCCTCGCCGGTGGCTCAATCAACCATCCGAAGACGTCGTCGTATCACCTCGAGGTATACAGCTTGTACGAGAACCATAACCAGGCGCTCCGAGACCTCGCCAACCGGTTCGGCTTGAACGCGAAGACGCTCGAGCGGAAAAAAGGGCATATCCTCTACATCAAGGAGAGCGAGAAAATCTCTGACTTCTTGAAGCTCGTCGGGGCGACGCGCGGGATGCTCGATTTCGAGGACGCCCGTATCATCAAGGACATGCGCAACTCGGTCAACCGGCTCGTCAACTGTGAGACGGCCAACTTGAACAAGACGGTCGGGGCGGCGCTCCGCCAAGTCGAGAACATTAAGTATCTCGAGCGGACGGTCGGCCTCGAGGTGTTGCCGACGAAGCTCCGCGAGATCGCCGAACTTCGGGTCACGCATCAGGACGTCTCGCTCCAAGAGCTTGGCGAGATGCTCGAGACAGGACCAATCTCGAAGTCCGGCATCAACCACCGACTCCGGAAGATTGACCAGATTGCCGAGAAAGTCCGAATGGGCGAAGAAATCGGCTCCTCGTGAGACCGGTTGCGCCAAAACCATTCTTCCTATATAATTAGCAATTGTGTATAGGATTTTGAAAAGCGAACTAAAGGAGCTTTATGATTATGGCGAATGATAAGAAACGACTTTCGCTCACGATTGACGCAGAACTTGACCGCGTCATCACCGAGCGTGCAAAAGAAATCGGGATTCCAAAAAGTGCACTCGTGACGTTTGCGACGAGCCTTTTCCTCAACCAACTCCGGGCGGAAGAGATGCTCTCAGGCAACACGAACGCAATCTATCAAGTCATCCGTAAGGACTATGAGTTGCTCACAAGTGTCCGCAACTTAGATAACTAAGCGAAAGGCTGACTGCGGTCAGCCTTTTTTTGGTTGCATCCGCCTGTGAAATTTGGAATAGTGGAGATATTGAATCGATAGGAGGTCGATGGAATGGGTCAAATCTTGCTCATCTTGTTGTTACAACTACTATACGTCCCGGTGCTCACGCTCCGGACGATTATGCTCGTTAAAGGGAAGACGGTCATCGCCGGATTGTTCGGGACGCTCGAGACGCTCATCTACATCTTTGCGCTCGGCATCGTGTTCCAAGACTTGACGACGCTCGGCATGGTCGTCTACGCCGTCGGATTCGGACTCGGGATCCTCGTCGGCGGATTCGTCGAGCGGAAGCTTGCGATTGGCTACAACATGATTCAAGTGCACACGCAAGAGTTCCCGGCCGAGCTCATCCAAAAGATGCGCGACAGCGGCTACGGGGTGACCCATTATCAAGGGCAAGGCCGTGACGGCGTCCGCTATCGCCTCGACGTCTTGGCGGCCCGGACGCGCATGAAAGAGTTGCGTCAGCTCGTCGAGCATTACGAGCCGAAAGCGTTCCTCGTCGCGTTCGACCCGATTGACTTCAAAGGCGGCTATATGATGAAAGGGCTCCGTCGCCCGAAATGACGGACGAGACTCACGGAAAGTGGGTCTTTTTTTGTGGGAACGGGAATAAGGAGTCAAAGGAGTGGGACGAATGAGACGAAAAACGATGTGGTTTTGGGTGATCGTGTTGATCCTTGTCGGAGGGATTGTGTACGGGCTGTCTTGGCAGACGTCTTCCGGCGTCAAACCGCCGCTTCCAACCGTGAAGGTCGGATCGGTGACGGCCGAAGTGAAGCAGTCGACGTATTGTTGGGCGAATGGGGACGAGGCCGTCTGTGAAGATCACGCCTTGCCTGAGCCGGACGACTTGCAAATTGTGACGGTCGAACCCGGTGCAACGGTTGACGTCTCGTTCCATGAAGCGCCGGACAATGAGACGTTCCATCAAATCGTGGACGGGGAACTCGTCCCGGCCGAGCGAATCGTCCCATCGGAGCCAGGCGTGTATCTGTTCGAGACCGGCGGGGACTGGGCGAATGGGGATAGTCGCTACGTGTTCGGGGTCGAGGTGACGGAATAAAGAAAATCCCTTCTCAGACGAGAAGGGATTGATGTGTTAACGCGTCATGACCTTGTCGATGAGACCGTAGTCTTTCGCTTGGTCAGCAGACATGAAGTAGTCGCGCTCTGTGTCGCGCTCGATGACTTCAAGCGGCTGGCCTGTGTTGTCGGCCATGATTTGGTTCAACTTCTCACGCATCTTGATGATCCGCTCGGCGTGGATTTTTATGTCCGACGCTTGACCTTGCGTGCCGCCGAGTGGTTGGTGAATCATGATCTCCGCGTTCGGCAATGCGAAGCGTTTCCCTTTTTCACCGGCTTGGAGCAAGAAGGCACCCATCGATGCGGCCATTCCGATACAAATCGTCGACACGTTCGGCTTGATGAAGTTCATCGTGTCATAAATCGCCATTCCGGAAGTGATCGAACCACCCGGGCTGTTGATGTAAAGCGAGATGTCCTTATCTGGGTCCTCGGCTGCAAGGAAGAGAAGCTGCGCGACGATCGAGTTGGCGACGTTGTCGTCAATCGCACTTCCGAGCAAGATGATCCGGTCTTTGAGCAAGCGTGAGTAAATGTCATATGCGCGTTCCCCACGACCTGTTTGTTCGATAACTGTTGGAATTAACATTGAATCTGCCTCCTTTATGTAGGTTGTAAACATATCATACCGTTATAGTCAATGTTGGTCAAACGATAGTCATCGTTTTTCACCTATTCCACCATTCTTTGGCGATGAAACGAAAAAAGAGGCCAGGCGTGTGCCTGACCTCTTACATATGATACACCCGGAGAGATTCGAACTCCCGACACCTGGCACCGGAAACCAGTGCTCTATCCCCTGAGCTACGGGTGCATGTTCTCTGACACGATTTATTATACATTTGTTTTTTTAAAAAAGCAATCCTGTTTCATGACCTTTTTTTGAAGCGGCGTGGAGTCGCTTCCGCTACAATAGGAGGCGAGGGGAGTGACCGAGATGCAACGGCAAGAGCAGCATCAAGTACAACGACAACAATTGACGCAAGACATGCTACGGCGTCTGCCCGTCCTAGAGGCGGACCGGGCCGCCATCGTGTTCCAACTCGGACGGCTCGCGGCTCGAAGCGGACAGGTCGCCAAAGGGAACGGCATGGTCGAGTGGATTGCCGACGCGGGGGCCGGTTTCGAGGCGCGTCTGTTCGAGCAGATCGAGGAAGGGAGCGGGACGGAAGCGGAGAAGGCGCTCCAACGACAGCTCGTCCTCGCGCTCGACCATCGGGGGCTGTTGCCCGAGACGGATGCGATGCTCGCGGACCAATTCGGTGTCGAGGAGAGCGCCATCGAGTCAGCGCGCCGGGCGCTCTTGTTTCTAGAACCGACGGGCGTCGGAGCGAAAAACGAACACGAATGCCAATATCGACACGCCATCGAACACGACGACCCGCTCGTCTTGGACGTGTTCGAGGCAATGGAGGCGGGCGTCGACGATGTCCCGGGCCGCCTCGGGTTGAGTGCGTCCGAATTCGATCGCGTCACGCGCCTCATCGCGACGTTGCCGAAAGTGCCACTATTATATGAAGAAACCGAACAAATTTTCCCAGAGCTCGAAGTGAGACGGGAGGACGGACAGCTCGTCACGACGTGGTTCACGCCGGCACTCGACATCGAGGCGGACGCAGAGCTGACGTGGTGGCACGACACGCTCGCGATGCGGGCGAAGACGTTGCAGTCGATTTGGGACGTCATCGCGGAACGGCAGGCGGACTGGTTGAACGGGGAGCTCGTATTACACCCGTTGACACGAAAAGAAGTCGCCGCGCGTATCGGTAAACATGAGTCGACGGTCGGGCGGGCGATTCAACAGAAGTTTGTCCGCACCGAGGGCGGCACGATGGCATGGCGTGATTTGTTCGTGCGGGCGACCGTGCGGGGACAGTCGCCGTTCATGATCAAACGCATCATCGCCGAGCTGATTTGTTCCGAGACGGCACCGCTTAGTGATCAGGCGTTGACCGAGGCGCTCGCGAACGAAGGGTATCACGTGACGCGACGGACGGTCGCCAACTATCGGGAAGCGCTCGGTTTCGGCAACTCGCGGGAACGGGAGCGGCAACTATGGAAAGGAGAGAGTTGAATGAAGCTGACACTTTATCGGCGTGACAACTGTTCGTTATGCGAGGAGGCGCTCGTCATGCTCGAATGGTTGCGAGAGGACTATCCGTTCGAGCTCGAGCAAATCGACATCACGACGGACGAGGCGCTCGAGGCCAAGTACTTGTTCGAGATTCCGGTCGTCATATATGAAGGGCACGTCATTAGTCAAGGGCGATATGATGACAGCAAAGTTGAAGATTTTGTTAAGTATACGCTTACATCGAAAAAAAACGTTTAGAGGGGTTGCAAGACGGAAAAGTGATTGATAAGATGGACTCGTAGCGGTGGGACGTAAAAATAAAAGTGGGACAAAAAATGTCCACACTTAAAGTCGAGGGGGAATGAGGTATGATCCAGCAACTGATTCATGTTCAGAAGCAAATCGTCCCAGACCTGCTCGACACGCTCCGACATCGTTACGACATCTTACATTATGTCCGATTGATGCAGCCGATTGGCCGCAGGACATTGGCCACGAGCCTCGGGCTAACGGAACGAATCTTAAGGCGGGAGGTCGACTTCTTGAAAGACCAAGGTCTACTCGCAGTCGCCACTCAGGGTATTTCCCTTACGGAATCGGGCCGAAACGTTCTTCGAGACTTGCATGAGGTCATGGGAGAAATCCTAGGTATCTCAGAAGTCGCGCGAGAACTCGAGCAAAAGCTAGGCGTTCGCCAAGTCGTCATCGTACCGGGAGACTCGGACGAGACGTTCTGGGTCCAGCGAGATATCGGACGGGCCGCCGTCACGCAGTTAAAAGCGCGACTGGCACCGGACGACAATATCATCGCGGTCACAGGCGGCACGACGATGGCATCTGTCGCGGCGATGATGTCGCCCGATAAGAAAGAACGGCCGATGCATTTCGTACCAGCGCGCGGCGGACTCGGCGAGACGCTTGAACTTCAGGCGAACACCGTCTGTTCAAGGATGGCGGACCGGGCCAACGCAGACTATCATTTGCTCCACATTCCAGACGAAGTGTCGCAAGAGACGTTCGAGCGGATGGTGGAGGAACCTAGCATAAAAAATGTGCTGGAAATGATTAGAGCGGCGCGAATAGTGGTACATGGAATTGGTGAGGCCGAAACGATGGCGAAACGCCGTCGCGCCACACCGGAGCATTTGCGGATGATCGAACGGCATGAAGCCGTCGCCGAAGCGTTTGGCTATTATTTCAACGCGGAAGGTGAAATCGTGCATCGGGTCAAGACGGTCGGCATTCAATTAGAAGAGCTCGACAACATGGACACCGTCATCGCGGTCGCTGGAGGGAAATCGAAGGCGCAGGCGATTGCCGCATATGCGAAACATACGCCGAACATCATTCTCGTCACGGACGAAGGTGCGGCAACAGAATTATTAACGTGTTATTAAAGAGTTGACCCCCGTTGGCTCTTCAATAAATAGCTTCTACCCTAAGGAGGAAATTAACATGGCAGTAAAAGTTGGTATTAACGGATTTGGACGTATCGGTCGTTTGGCATTCCGCGAGATCATCAAAAACGAAGGAATCGAAGTTGTTGCAATCAACGACTTGACTGACACGAAGATGCTTGCTCACCTTCTCAAGTACGACACGACGCAAGGTCGTTTCGACGGAGACGTTGAAGTACACGACGATCACTTCCTCGTAAACGGCGAGAAAGTTCTTACACTTGCAAACCGCAACCCAGAAGAACTCCCATGGGGCGAGCTCGGTGTTGACATCGTTCTCGAATGTACTGGATTCTTCACAGACAAAGAGAAAGCGGAGCTTCACTTGAAAGCTGGCGCGAAAAAAGTTGTCATCTCGGCACCAGCTACAGGTGACATGAAGACTGTTGTTTACAACACGAACCACGAAATCCTCGACGGTACAGAGACAGTTATCTCTGGTGCTTCATGTACGACAAACTGCTTGGCGCCAATGGCGAAAGTTCTCCAAGATCAGTTCGGAATCGTTGAAGGTCTCATGACGACGATCCACGCTTACACAGGCGACCAAAACACGCTTGACGCGCCACACCCGAAAGGTGACTTCCGTCGTGCGCGTGCGGCAGCAGCAAACATCGTACCGAACACGACTGGTGCGGCGAAGGCAATCGGCCTCGTTATCCCAGAACTTCAAGGTAAACTTGACGGTGCGGCACAACGTGTACCAGTTGCGACAGGTTCACTCACAGAGCTCGTAACAGTTCTTGAGAAAACTGTATCGGTTGACGAAATCAACGCAGCGATGAAAGCAGCAGCAAACGAGTCTTACGGTTACACGGAAGACGAAATCGTTTCTTCTGACATCGTCGGCATCACGTACGGTTCACTCTTCGACGCGACACAAACGAAAGTCATGACAGTTGGCGACAAGCAACTCGTTAAGACAGTTGCATGGTACGACAACGAAATGTCTTACACTGCACAATTGGTTCGCACACTCAAGCACTTCGCTGAAATCGCGAAGTAAGTTCGTGAACTAAATAGAATCAAATAGGAGCGGAAACAAGAGATTGTTCTCCGCTCTATTTATGAAATTGAAATGCACGACACATGGAGGCGAAGGTTATGAACAAAAAGTCTATTCGTGACATCGATGTAAAAGGGAAACGCGTCTTCTGCCGCGTTGACTTCAACGTTCCACTCAAAGATGGCGTCATCCAAGACGAGACGCGCATCCAAGCGGCTCTTCCGACGATCAAGCACTTGATCGACGGCGGCGCGAAAGTCATCTTGGCGAGCCACCTCGGCCGTCCAAAAGGCGAGAAGAACCCTGAGTTCTCACTCGCACCGGTCGCGGCACGTCTCGGGGAACTCCTCGGCAAAGACGTACCACTCGTCGAAGAGGCATATGGCCCGGTCGCGGAAGAAGCGGTCGCAAAACTTTCTGAAGGCGACGTCGTCGTGCTTGAGAACGTTCGTTTCTACCCAGGTGAAACGAAAAACGATCCAGAACTCGCAAAAGGCTTCGCATCACTTGCTGACGTCTTCGTCAACGACGCGTTCGGTGCGGCTCACCGTGCCCACGCTTCGACGGAAGGCATCGCGCAAAACGTCGACACGGCAGTCGCCGGTCTTTTGATGGAAAAAGAACTTGAAGTGCTCGGCAAGGCGCTCTCGAATCCAGATCGTCCGTTCACGGCGATTATCGGCGGATCGAAAGTTGCTGACAAGATCGGGGTCATCGACCACCTTCTTGACATCGTTGACACACTCATCATCGGTGGCGGTCTCTCGTACACGTTCTCGAAAGCACTCGGGCACGAAGTCGGAACGTCACTCCTTGAAGAAGACAAGCTCGACCTCGCACGTCAATTCATGAAAAAAGCAGAAGACAAAGGCGTGAAGTTCTTGATGCCGGTCGACTGTGTCATTGCGAAAGAATTCGGCGAAGAGACATACGTCGGACCAGTCGATATCGACTCGATCCCTGCGGATCACATGGGTCTTGATATCGGACCGAAGACAGTCGAACTTTACGCGGAAGCGATTCGCGAATCGAAACTTGTCGTTTGGAACGGACCGATGGGCGTATTCGAACTCGATAAGTACGCTAACGGAACGAAAGGTGTCGCTCAAGCACTCGCAGACAGCGACGCATACTCAATCATCGGTGGTGGTGACTCAGCCGCGGCAGCAGCCAAGTTTGGCCTTGCTGACCAAATGAGCCACATCTCGACTGGTGGCGGCGCGTCACTCGAATTCATGGAAGGCAAGAAACTTCCAGGCGTCGAGGCGCTTAACGACAAGTAAAATAGAGGAGGGTTATCGATGCGTAAACCGATTATTGCAGGTAACTGGAAAATGAACAAAACACTCTCGGAAGCAGTCGCTTTCGTCGAGGAAGTCAAAAACAACGTCCCGTCAACAGACAAAGTTGACGCGGCAATCGGCGCACCAGCTGTCTTCCTAGCTCCAATGGTAGAAGCAGCGAAAGGGTCAGACTTGAAGCTTGGTGCCCAAAACATGTACGACAAAGACAGCGGGGCATACACAGGCGAAATCAGCCCGGCCATGGTCGCTGACCTCGGCGTGACATACGTCATCCTTGGACACTCAGAGCGTCGCGAATACTTCGGCGAATCTAATGCGTTCATCAACAGCAAAACGAAAAAAGCGTTCGAACACGGTCTTACGCCAATCGTTTGTGTCGGTGAAACATTAGAAGAGCGCGAAGGCGGCAAGTTCGAAGAAGTCATCAAGACGCAAGTCGAAGGTGGCCTCGCGGACCTCTCAGCTGACCAAGTGAAACAACTCGTCATCGCGTACGAGCCAGTTTGGGCGATCGGTACTGGTAAATCAGCGGACGAAGCAGATGCGCAAAGCTCATGCAAATATGTTCGTGACGTGGTGAAAGGCCTTTACGGTGAAGACGTGGCGGCTGCAGTACGCATCCAATACGGCGGTTCTGTAAAACCTGAGAACATCAAGGAGTATATGGCGCAAGAAGACATCGACGGCGCACTCGTCGGCGGTGCTTCACTTGAAGCTGCTTCGTTCCTCAAGTTGTTGGAGGCGATTTAAATGGCAAGACCAGTCGCCCTTATCATCTTAGATGGTTTTGGCATGCGGGACGAGACGTTCGGTAACGCGGTCGCTGCGGCGAACAAACCGAACTTCGACCGTTTCTGGGAGACGTATCCGCATACGCTTCTCAACGCGCAAGGCGAGTACGTCGGCCTTCCGGAAGGACAGATGGGCAACTCGGAAGTCGGTCACTTGAACATCGGTGCCGGCCGGGTCGTCTATCAGTCACTCTCGCGCGTCAACAACGCCATCAAAGACCGTTCGTTCTTCGACCGTCAAGCGATGAACCATTTGGCGGGACATGTGAAGAAGTACGATTCGAGCCTCCACATTATGGGCCTCGTCTCGGACGGCGGGATTCACTCGCACATTCAACACATGTTCGCTGTCGTTGAGTTCGCTAAACTTCATGGCATTGAAAAAGTCTACATTCACGCTTTCACGGACGGCCGTGACTGTGATCCGAAATCAGGCGCAAGCTTCCTCGAACAGACGGAAGCGAAGCTCGCTGAACTCGGTGTCGGTCAAGTCGCTAGCGTGTCTGGACGCTATTATGCCATGGACCGCGACAACCGTTGGGAGCGCGTCGAGAAAGTATACGACGTCCTCGTCCACGGCAAAGGCGAAGTCGGCACGAACGCCGTCGACGTCTTGAACCAGTCGTATGAAGCAGGGCTCACGGATGAGTTCGTCAACCCGACGGTCATCGAGAAAGACGGTCAACCGATCGCGACGATCAAAGACAACGACGCGATCATGTTCTTCAACTTCCGTCCGGACCGGGCGATCGAACTTGCGAAAGTGTTTAAAGAGAAGACCGGCTTCAAAGGCTTCGAACTTTCGAACACACATCCACAGAACATCTTGCTCGTCTCGATGACGAAGTTCTCGGATGAAATCGACACAGATATCGTCTTCCCACCGGAAGATTTGAAGAACACGCTCGGCGAAACGCTCGCCGCGCAAGGGTACAAACAGCTCCGCGCCGCGGAAACTGAAAAATACCCGCACGTCACGTTCTTCTTGAACGGACAACAAGAAACACCGTTCGAAGGCGAAGATCGCTTCCTCGTGCCGTCGCCGAAAGTCGCGACGTACGATTTGAAACCGGAAATGAGCGCATACGAGCTCACGGAAGGTCTCTTGGAGCGCATCGAGTCGGATACGTACGACGCATACATCATCAACTATGCGAACCCGGACATGGTCGGTCACTCGGGCATGCTCGAACCGACGAAGAAAGCCGTCGAAGTCGTCGACGAATGCCTCGGTAAAGTAGTGGACGCACTCATTGCCAAAGGCGGCGCGGCGATCATCACGGCGGACCACGGGAACGCTGACCTTGTCACCAACCCGGACGGCTCACCGATGACGGCGCACACGACAGAACCTGTCCCATGTATCGTCACACAACCTGGAGTGGAGCTGAAGCCAGCGCTCGAAGGCGCATTGGCTGACCTTGCCCCAACCCTTCTTCACCTTCTTGGTGGTGAACAACCGGCAGAAATGACCGGCACGTCAATCGTTAAGAAGTAAACCCGATTTCCAAACAAAAAGGAGCGAATCAATATGTCAATGATTACAGAAATTTACGCACGCGAAATTTTGGATTCACGCGGTAACCCAACAATCGAAGTAGAAGTCTTCACAGAAGACGGCGGTTTCGGCCGTGCCCTCGTCCCATCAGGCGCATCAACTGGTGAGCACGAAGCAGTCGAACTCCGTGATGGCGACAAGTCACGTTACCTTGGTAAAGGTGTACTCAAAGCCGTTGCGAACGTAAACGACACAATCGCACCAGAACTCATCGGTTACGATGTCTTCGACCAAAACGCACTCGACGCGAAAATGATCGAACTCGACGGTACGAAAAACAAAGGCAAACTCGGCGCAAACGCGATCCTTGGTGTCTCAATGGCAGCCGCACACGCAGCAGCAGACGAGCTCGGCCTTCCACTTTACACGTACCTCGGCGGATTCAACGCGAAGACGCTCCCAACGCCAATGATGAACATCATCAACGGTGGTTCGCACGCGGACAACAACGTTGACTTCCAAGAGTTCATGATCATGCCTGTCGGCGCGCCATCGTTCCGCGAAGCGCTCCGCATGGGTGCAGAAGTATTCCACGCCCTCAAATCAGTTCTTTCTGGTATGGGTCTCAACACAGCTGTCGGTGACGAAGGTGGTTTCGCACCAAACCTTAAGTCAAACGAAGAAGCGATCACGGTTATCCTTGAAGCGATCGAAAAAGCTGGTTACAAAGCTGGCGAAGACATCTACCTCGCGATGGACGTTGCATCTTCTGAGTTCTACGACAAGTCGACTGGCAAGTACGAACTCGCTGGCGAAGGCAAGTCGATGACGACTGCTGAGCTCGTAGACTTCTACGCTGAGCTCGTTGACAAGTACCCAATCATCTCAATCGAAGACGGTTGCGACGAGAACGACTGGGATGGCTTCAAGCTTCTTACTGACAAGATCGGCCACAAAGTTCAACTCGTTGGGGATGACCTCTTCGTAACGAACACGGAGAAACTCGCTGAAGGTATCGAGAAAGGCATCTCGAACTCGATCCTCATCAAAGTTAACCAAATCGGTACGCTCACAGAAACATTCGACGCGATCGAAATGGCTAAAAAAGCTGGTTACACAGCTGTTATCTCGCACCGTTCTGGTGAAACAGAAGATGCGACAATCGCGGACATCGCGGTTGCGACAAACGCTGGTCAAATCAAGACTGGTTCGCTCTCGCGTACAGACCGTATCGCGAAGTACAACCAACTTCTCCGCATCGAAGACATGCTCGGCGATGTAGCGAAATACGACGGTATCAAGTCGTTCTACAACCTCAAAAAATAATTGATTATTTTCAGGTCCGCCTTGTGCGGGCCTGTTTTTTGTTGTTTCACCCGTCTTGGCGGCACCGATGCTTTCTGCAGGCAATCCACGGAGCCTCCTCGCACATCGTGCTTGCGGGGTCTCCGTTAGATTGCTTTCCTGCAAGAGTCACGGTGCCGCTTGGACGGTTGTGGGCGCTCGCTCACTCTCATATTATTTTTAGATATATCATTTATTCGATGGCGTATGTGTCACATGTAAGGCGGAGCGCGAAACAAGACGGCAGGCTGACTCCTAGGGGAGAGTGATGCAAGGATGACCCGGCAAAGCGCGAAATGCCCTGCGGAGGCATCCGCATCACCCCTGGAAAGCAGTCTGCCGTCTAGTGAAGCAAGAAACATGAGGTATGTTAATCCGTCATTCCGGGAATAGGATCGTGTAGGTGAAAGGGGGCGTTCATGATGATGATCAGCGGTTTTCTCCTTCTTCTCATCGCGCTCGGTGTCGGCGGTTGGTTCCTGTACAAGTATATGGACAACCGGAAATGGTCGTGACGCATGTCACGGCCGTTTTTTTTTGTGCGTGAACGCTAGGAAATTGGGTATAATCAGATACAGTAGCTAAAAAGGAGAGACGTCCATGACACGTGTACGGAAAGCCATCATCCCGGCCGCGGGGCTCGGCACCCGTTTCTTGCCGGCGACGAAGGCGATGCCAAAAGAGATGCTCCCTATCGTCAATAAGCCGACGATCCAATTCATCGTGGAGGAAGCGGTCGCCTCGGGCATCGAGGACATCATCATCGTGACCGGGAAGAACAAGCGCGCCATCGAGGACCATTTCGACCGCGCCATCGAACTCGAACAAAACTTGGAAGCGAAAGGGAAGACGGAGCTCCTCGAGTCGGTCCGTCACTCGTCGAATCTCGCGAACATCCACTACATACGCCAACAAGAGCCGAAGGGACTCGGCCATGCGATTTGGTGTGCCCGGAAGTTCATCGGCGACGAGCCGTTCGCCGTCCTGCTCGGGGACGACATCATCGAATCGGACGTACCGGCGACACAGCAGTTGATTGAGCAATACGAACGCCACGAACGTGCCATCATCGGCGTGCAGCGCGTCCCGTATGAAATGACGAAACGATATGGTATAATTGACCCGCTTGCCGTCGAAGGGAAGCTGATCCCGGTCCGGACGTTCGTTGAGAAACCGCCGGTCGAGGAGGCCCCTTCGAACCTCGCCATCCTCGGTCGCTACATCTTGACGCCGGACGTCTTCGAGACGCTCGCGGCCCAAGAAGTCGGTGCCGGGGGCGAGATTCAACTGACGGACGCCATCGCCCGATTGAACGAGGCGAAGACGGTGTACGCCTATGAATTTGAGGGCCGTCGCTATGACGTCGGGGAACCGATCGGCTTCATCGAGGCGACGATCGCCCACGCCTTGTGCGACCCGGAATTGAAACCTAACGTCCACACGCTCTTGAAGCGTTTCGTGGACGAACTCGAACAACAGTAAGGTGTGTTACTTTTGAAAACAATGTTAATGGTCTGTCAAAACTATTATCCGGAGATCGGCAGTGCCGGCAACCGGATGCAAAATATTACGCATCTCATGAAAGAACGTGGCTACGACGTCGAGGTCATCACGGCCGCGCCGTCGTATCCGAACTTCAACTTGTATCAAGACGACCGGTTCTGGAACGATCACGCGCTCAACAACCAACCGTTCATCAAGCGGCTCATCACGAAGAAGCGCAAGCACACGTCAAACATGCTCAGCCGGCTCGCCTTGTTCGTCGAACAGATGATGAAAGGCGTCGGCGCCGTACGGACGCTCGACACGAAACCGGATGTCGTCTTCGCGACGACCCCGTCTTTTTTTATGGCGTTCGTCGGGGTGTATGCAAAACGGAAGTATGGCGTCCCGTTCATCTTGGACGTCCGTGACTTGTGGCCGGAGTCGGTGAAAGGCGTCGGCGTGTTCAAGTACGACTGGATGCTCGCCCCGGCGTTCTGGTTCGAGAAGCGGCTGTACAAGTCGGCCGACGCGATCATCATCAACTCGGAAGGGTTCCGCAGCTATCTGCGCCAGCGCGGCGTCGACAACGAGCGCATGCACTACATGCCGAACTCGATTCGACAGAGCGAGCGGGAACTCGAGCGGACCGTCCCAGAAGACGACCGGATGGAGATTCTATACGCCGGAAACATGGGCCTCGCCCAAGACGTGTCGCTCTTGCTCGAGCTCGCGGAGCGGTTCCGCGACGAGCCGCGCGTCCACTTCAAATTGATTGGCTACGGCTACCGGAAGAACGAGTTGAAGGAGACGATTAAGGCTCGCGGCTTCAAAAACTTCTTGTTCCTCGAAGCGATGCCACGGACGGAGGCGTTCCAGGCGATTAAAAATGCGGACGTCGCGTTCGTCAGCTTAATCGACCAGGACGTCTTCGACACGGTCATCCCTGGAAAACTCATCGACTACATGGCGGTCGGCAAACCGATCGTCGCGGCGGTGTCAGGCCATGCGGCGAATGTCATCGAAGCGGCGGAGGTCGGCTACGTGTCACGGAAGCGTGACATCGATGAGATTGAGCGCTCGCTCCGAACGCTTCTCGAACGTCCGGAGTTACGCGAACAGTACGGCCGAAACGGCGTCCGCTATGTGAAAGACAACTTGTGCTGGGAAAACAATATCCACGTCCTCGAAGACGTGGTCGAAAAAGTAACGATGGAGGAAACACGATGAAGGTATGTATGTTTGTATGGAACCATTTTACGAATGACGCCCGCGTCCTTCGCGAATGCTCGGCGCTCGCCGAGGCGGGCTACGAGGTCGATTTGATTGCCCTCCAAGACCCGAAGAATAAAGAGCTCCCGGCTGAAGAGATGCGTCCGGAAGGATTCCGTGTCATCCGCGTGAAGCGCCAACCGTCGATTCTCGTCAACGGGATGAAGGCGCTCAAATCGGCCCGGACGTGGGTCACACAGAAGACGACGCGTAAAATCGGAGCCGGACTCATCGGAGCCGGACTGTTCGTCCTCGCGCCGTTCACGATGCTCGGCCTCGGTGCCGCGGCAGGCGCGATTCTGCTCCCACCGGTCCGGAAAAACATCGTCAACTTGAGCGCGATGCTCGAGATGGTGTTCGCCTCGACGAAGAAGTCGTATGACTTCTATCATGCCAACGACTTGAACACGCTCCCGCAAGCGTTGATCGCCGGGAAGCTCGTCAACAAAGGGAAGATCGTCTACGACTCGCACGAAGTCCAGACGGACCGGACCGGTTACGGCTACATCCAAAGTAACCTCGAAGGCTGGCTCCTGCCTTACGTCGACACGATGATGGTCGAGAACCATACGCGCGCGGCGCATAACGAGACGCTTTACGGTTTCTATCCGTACGTGCTCCACAACTATCCGTTCTATCGTCCGCTCGACTTCTCGCTCCGGAAAGACTTGCACGCGTTGCTCGGCTTGCCAAGCGATGAGAAAATCTTGTTGTACCAAGGCGGTATCCAAGCCGGTCGCGGTCTCGAGCAACTCATCCTCGCGGCGAAAGATTTCAAGGAAGGGACGCTCGTCATGATCGGGGACGGGAAACTGAAGCCGACAATCAAGCAGATGATTGAGGACGAAGGCGTGGCGGACCGCGTCAAGATGATTGACAAAGTACCGGTCGAGGCGTTACCGTATTATACGATGAACGCGTATCTCGGCTTCCAAGTGTTGAACAACGTCTGTTTCAACCACTACTCGGCCTCGTCGAACAAGTTGTTCGAATATTTGATGGCCGAAGTGCCGGTCGTCTCGTGCGATTTCCCTGAAATCGAACGGGTCGTCGCCGGGAACGATGTCGGGGTCGTCGTCGACTCGCACGACCCGCAGTCGATCGCGGACGGTGTCAACCGCCTGCTCGAAGATGAAGCGCTCTACGCACGCGTCAAAGCGAACACGAAGACGGCGCGTGAACAATATAACTGGGATTTGGAAAAAGAGGCACTCTTGGACGTCTACGCAAACGTCGCAGACCGCAAGTTGCCGATTATGAAAGACGGTGCGCCAAAACCAGCATAACGAGAAGACTGCGGTTTTGGCCGCGGTCTTTTTTATGTGGAAAGGGGAACTCATATGAAACGTCAACAACAACATCTGCTCCGCCAACAAGTGTGGAAGAAACTGCAATCGATCTCGTTAAAGGACATCGCCTGGATTATCGCCGGGTCGTTCATCCTCGCCTTCGGGGTCAACTACTTCACCGTCCCGAACGACTTCTCAGAAGGCGGACTGCTCGGGGTGACGATCATCTTGTTCTATCTGTTCGAGTGGGACCTCGGCGTCACGTCGATTATCGGGAACGGGATTCTCTTCATCATCGGGTATAAGCTACTCGACCGCCGGACGATGGTGTACTCCGTCATCTCCGTCGTCGCGACGTCGTTCTTCCTCAGCTTGACGCACAACTGGGGCAGCCCGTCGGAAGACAAGCTGCTCGCGGCCGTCTATGCTGGGATTTTGATTGGAATCGGTATCGGTATGGTGCTCCGTGTCGGCGGGACGACCGGGGGCGGGGTCATCATCGCCCGGCTCATGGAGCGGTATCTTCATTTGAGCGTCGCCGTGTCGATGTTCATCATCGATGCCATCGTCGTCGCCGCCTCGGGTTTCTTCCTCGGGGAACAAGTCGTCCTCTATACGCTCATCGCCATCATCATCGGCTCGTGGGTGATCGACCTCGTCGCCGAGGGACTCAACATCCGCAAGGCCGTCACGATCATCAGCGACAAACAAGAAGAGCTCGCCGTCGTGTTGACGGAGACGCTCGGCCGCTCGGCGACGATTATCCACGGCCACGGCTACTATACGAAGCAGGATAAGAACATGCTCTATATGATCGTCGACAAGCGCCAAGTCGCGCCGCTCAAGAAAATCGTCGAAGTGACGGACCCGCGTGCGTTCGTCGTCATCCACCAAGTGAAAGAGGTCATCGGGGAAGGGTTCAGCTACCCGTCCCGATAATTTGAAAGCTGGTGTTTTCGTCATAACTTCTATATAATAAAAGGCGTGTAAAAAGAAGGAGGAACTGACTACTATGCAAACGATCGCTACAATCAGCCTACTCGTCGTGGCTGTCTTATTGATTGTCGTCGTACTGCTCATGTCAGGTCGGTCGCAAGGTCTTGGGGCGATTGCAGG
The DNA here is from genome assembly GCF_018618435.1 of Exiguobacterium sp. s150. NCBI lineage: Bacteria > Bacillati > Bacillota > Bacilli > Caryophanales > Exiguobacterium > Exiguobacterium sp. s150. Next base: position 122,373 of record NZ_JACSMC010000002.1, read on the forward strand.
TGGCGCGGAGCAGTTGTTCGGCCGCCAGAAAGCGCGCGGCTTTGACGCTGTTTTGAACCGAACTGCAGCTGTACTAGGCACGTTGTTTTTCATTTTAGGATTACTAGTCGCATCATTATGATGAAAGGCTGATCGTTCTCGATTTTTACGTGAGGCGGTCAGCTTTTGTTTTTTTAGAATTTTTTTTGGGAATAATGGAATGTACGAGGAGATGACTTGAACGATGAAAGTGACTGCACCGAAACCGTTTTTCTTTGAAGGCGGACCACGTGCCGTGTTGATGTTACATGGCTTTACCGGATCGAGCGCGGACGTCCGCATGCTCGGCCGTTTCCTACAAAAAGAAGGCTATACGTGTATGGGACCCCAGTATCGGGGACATGGCGTCCCACCGGAAGAATTGCTTCAGTTCGGACCAGCCGACTGGTGGCAAGACGTCCAGGACGCGTATCAGGCGTTAAAAGACAAAGGGTATGACGAGATTGCCGTCTGTGGCCTCTCGCTTGGCGGTGTCATGTCGCTTCGCCTCGCTTCAGAAATGAACGTCAAAGGGGTCATCCCGATGTGCGCACCGACCGGCATCGACGCCGAGGACCGGTTATACAAAGGAGTCCAGGCATACGCCCGAGAATATAAATCAAGAGAAGCGAAAACACGTGAGCAAATCGAGCAAGAGATGGACGACTTCAAGCCGATGCCGACGCTCAAGGACCTTCGTGCGTTCGTCCGCGAGACGACGACGAAACTCGAAGACATCTTCGTCCCGGCGCTCGTCGTCCAAGGGGCGAAAGACCGCATGGTTGATCCTCAATCTGCACACGAGATTTACGAGGCGATCAACGCGTTCCAAAAAGAACTGCTCATGTATGAGGAGTCAGGACACGTGATCACCCTCGACAAAGAAAAAGAGAAACTGCACCACGACGTGCTCGATTTTCTCGAAACGTTGGACTGGTCAGTGTGAAAAGGAGGTGTCACGTTGAATTTACGTGACCAACTACTAGAAATCATCCAGTCGAGCGATAAAGCGCTCACTGTCGACCAATTGACCGAGCGATTAGCGCTCGAGTCGACGGATGCGTTCAAAGAACTCATCCGAACATTAAACGCCCTCGAAGAAGAGGGGTTAATCGGCCGGACGCGGACGAACCGTTACGGGACGCTCGCCGCACTCGGCCAAGTCGCCGGGATCATCTCGATTCACCAGCGCGGCTTTGGCTTCTTGTCGGTCGAAGGAGAGGCCGATGACGTCTTCTTGCCGGCCGAGCAATTGAAAGACGTCTACCACGGCGACACGATCCTCGTCAAAAAACGCGAGGACAACCGCGGCAAGACCGAGGGCGTGCTCCTCAAAGTGTTGAAGCGCGGCTTGTCGGAGTTCGTCGGGACGTATACGCTCCCGAGCGGACGCCTCGACCAGTTCGCCTTCATCGAGCCGGACGACAAGCGCATCAACTTCTGGCCGGTCGTCAACCCGGACAAATCGCTCGGTGCCGTCGATGGCCATAAAGTCGTCGTCCGCATCACGAAATATCCGGACGGCCGTTTCGCCGGGGCGTGTGACGTCGTCCGCATCATCGGACACAAGAACGACCCGGGCGTCGACATCTTGTCGATTGTCTACAAGCACGGGATTCCGACTGAGTTCCCAGAAGACGTCATCAACCAGGCGAACGCCGTGCCGGACGAGGCCGACGAGAAAGACTTCATGGGCCGCGTCGATCTTCGCAACGAGATGATCTTCACGATCGACGGCGAAGACGCGAAAGACTTGGACGATGCCGTCCACGTCAAGAAGCTCGACAACGGCAACTACGAGCTCGGCGTCCACATCGCCGACGTCTCACACTACGTGACGGAAGGCTCGCCGCTCGACATCGAGGCGTTCGAGCGCGGGACGAGTGTGTATCTCGTCGACCGCGTCATCCCGATGTTGCCGCACCGCCTCTCGAACGGAATCTGTTCGCTCAACCCGCACGTCAACCGGTTGACGCTCAGCTGTGTCATGGAGATCTCCCCGCAAAACGGGAAGGTCGTCAACCATGAGCTGTTCCCGAGTGTCATCAAGACGACGGAGCGGATGACGTACACGAACGTCCGTGAGATTATCGAGCGCGATGACGAAGAGACGCTCGAACGCTACGAGCCGTATATCCCGTTGTTCGACCTCATGGCCGAGCTCGCGGAAGTGCTGCGCAAGCGCCGTAACTCGCGCGGGGCCATCAACTTCGATTTCGCCGAGGCGAAAGTCGTCGTCGACGTAGAAGGCAAACCGGCCGACATCGTCTTACGTCCACGCTCGGTCGCCGAGAAGTTGATCGAAGAGTTCATGCTCGCCGCCAACGAGACGGTCGCAGAGCACTTCCACAAGATGGACGTCCCGTTCATCTATCGTGTCCACGACAATCCGAAGTCGGACAAGCTCGACTTCTTCTTCGATTTCGTCGCCAACTTCGGCGTTCATATCGAACGGTTCAAAGGCCAGACGGTCGACCCGAAGACGCTTCAAAAGATTTTGAAGGCAATCGAAGGGGAACCGGAAGAAGCGGTCATCAGCACGATCATGCTCCGCTCGATGCAACAGGCGAAGTACGATGACGTCTCCCTTGGCCACTTCGGTCTCGCGACTGACTTTTATACGCACTTCACGTCGCCGATTCGTCGATACCCGGACTTGATCGTCCACCGCCTCATGCGCACGTACGTCTTCAACGGCGATGTGTCAGAGAAGACGATTGCCAAGTACGAGGACCGTCTCGACTCGATTGCCGAACAGGCGTCGAAACGCGAGCGTCGTTCGGTCGATGCCGAGCGCGAGACGCAAGCCTTGAAGAAAGCCGAGTACATGGAATCACGTCTCGGTGAAGAGTTCGACGGTGTCGTCAGCGGTGTCACGAACTTCGGGATGTTCATCGAGCTTCCGAACACGATTGAAGGGCTCGTTCGTCTTCAGTCGATGGATGACTACTACCACTTCGACGAGTCGCAGCTCATGCTCCTCGGTGAGCGGACGAAACGTCAGTTCCGGATCGGTGACGCGGTGCGCGTCAAGGTCGACGCCGTCAACTTGGACGAGCGCACGATCGACTTCACCGTCGTCGGCATGCCGAAGCGGGAACAGTCGCGCCGTCGTCAACCGACGACGATCAAAGCGACGGAAGGCCGTCCAAAGAAAGACGATAAGCGCGGGGGCCGTGGCCGTGACGATAAACGTCCGAAGCGTGGCAAGCCAGGAAAACCGGGCAGTAAACCCGGCAAACCAGCAGCCAAGCCAGGTGAGAAGCCGAAGGACAAGCCGTCACAAGGCCGTTCGGCACTCGACTTGAAGAAGAAAGATAAACAAAAACGAACAGGCGACGCGAAACGCGGAGCGAAAAAGCGTCGTTAATGGGAGGGGGTGACCCCTCCTCTATATTGAGGAAAAGGACTGAATGTGTATGGCCAAGAAGAAAGATTCGAACGTGCTCGCCCAAAACCGAAAAGCGTCCTTCGATTATGCGATTGAAGATACGATTGAAGCCGGTATGGTGTTGACGGGGACCGAGATTAAATCGGTGCGCCAGTCAAAGATCAACATCGCCGACGCGTATGTCCGCTTTGACGGTGGCGAGGCGACACTTCACAACTGTCATATCAGCCCGTTCGAGCAAGGGAACCGGTTCAACCATGAGCCGCTCCGTGTCCGAAAGCTATTGTTGCATAAGAAACAAATCAATCAGCTCATCGGCGCACAAGGGCGTGACGGCTATACAATCATCCCGCTCAAGGTGTATCTGAAGAATGGCTTCGCCAAATGTCTCCTCGGCATCGGGCGCGGGAAGAAGAAGTATGACAAGCGCGACGACTTGAAGAAGAAAGACGCGAAGCGTGACGTCGACCGGGCGCTCCGGGACCGGCAAAAATACTGACAGCGAGACCTGATTGTGGTATAGTTGTTGTAGTACCAATTACCACCTCGGGGACGTTATGGATTCGACGGGGGTAGGTCGGTCGTATGTGGCGTGTCGAGGGGTCGGCCTCGTTAAAACGCAAACGCCTATAACTGGCAAAACTAACACACAACTCGCAGCAGCCTAAGTGCCCTGCGGATCCTGACATCCATCGCTTGTGTGGATGACTTTCAGGGTCTCAAACTAAGCAAGCTACGCTTCAACCTCGCCGTCTGAGGGCGCGAAGAAGAGATGAACCAGACTGGATGCGACAACGCCTGTTTATCGGCAGTGTCACATTGAGATTCAATAGATAAACTACACACGTAGAAGCATGCGTTACGATGCCTTCGGACGCGGGTTCGACTCCCGCCGTCTCCATTTTTAAACAGTCTACACGGACTGTGATCAATGATATTTCATGAAGACCTTCTAATTTCATTGAGATTAGAAGGTCTTTTGATGTGGATGGAGCATGTCTCAAAACGAAATGAAAGCAGGTGAATCGAATGGGGAAATATCAATTAGATAAGAGAAGTAAAGCGGCTGCTGCCAAGTATCAAGACGGGAAAAAACCAGCTGTATCGAATAAAAAAGATAAAATCAATCAGATTCGAGAAGCGTATTTAAAGAAGCAACAAGAGAAGAAATGAGCTGGTGAATGATGAGATAGCTTAGCTGACTTCAGGTGTTCTGCCGTAATAGGTTGAAATGAAAGAAGAGGGTCATTCGTGCGTATGTGATGCACGGGTGGCCCTTTATTGATTTTTTCATGAGTTGCCTTATAGAACGTTCTTCAAGATTTCATTATAACGAAGCGTGCCCAAGTCACTCGGTTTATCTTTTTGACAGAATGACAGCTTCGCTAGTTTAGGCACGACCCGCTCGACCACGATTTTTCCATCGACCAGTTTAGACTGCAAGGTGGCCAACGCTTCCAAAAAACGTTCATCATCTTTGGCACGATGATAAAACGATAGGACGTATACATAGAGGAAGAGATTATAATTTTGGAACGGATACGCCACTTGCATGAATAACGTCCCGATTCCAAAGTGACACGGTCCGATCGGCTCACGAATCGTCCAATGTTCGAGCAAAAAATCAACGGCCTGATTGAGTGCCGGTTCGTTATTGATATAATCAGTGAACCGGAACATATGCAGGGCATTCAGCGTGGGTAATGGGTTCGAATACTCGGTTTCAATACCGTGACCATAACTGAACTTGTTGCATCGCCAGCCGCCATCGTTATGTTGGATTGTCAGCAAGTGCCGAAACGTTTGCTGTAACCTGACGTCATCGGCGTATCCCGATTGGCAAAGAACGTTTGCCGCATTGATTGTATGGCATGGATAGATAGCGCCTTTCGGATACAGTTTGAACCGTCCATCCGTATGCCACGTGCTAAAAATCAGCTCGGCGCATTCTTTTAATACGGGATCGCTTGGGTCCATCCCTAATTCTAAAAGATAGAGCACGCAATCGAGTGTTGAAAAGGGAGATCCTTTACTCAATCGTTTATCGGGCGTTGTCCAATAGTCTGCACCTTGGTCATAGCGATGCGATAAAATTTTCTCCACATCCGCTTCGTATGGATTCTCTCTAGACATATCTTCACCTGCTCTCCTCGTGTAAGTGATCAACTTGTTTCACAAACGGTAATTGCTTGGTATGCTAATGAGGTACGAAACAATGCTTTACATAATCTGTACCCGATATGCGTTGTGATTGTAAGGGGAACAGAGCAAAGACTTAACACTTTAGGTGGTATCGCCGTCAAGATACATAAGACTGTTGGAGGGATGGCCATGGGCTGGAAGTTAGAAGTGGCTGAGGCCAAAGGAGATTATTTGACGGAAACGGATTTGTGGCGTCACACACAACAGTTTCTCATGAACGCGACACATACGACGACGTACAAGCATATGCTCATGAAGGCGTTGCTCGAATGCACGACCGAACTGAGTGATTCCGGTATATTGACGTTCCAGCAAATTTCGAGACATGTGACGAAGATGTATTGGAATTTGATTGTGACGAACGGCTTACGGCAAGTGAATCAACTTGGAAAATTGAGTTCGGTCGAGAAAACGATGCTCGCGTTCCAAGCGACACATGAGATTCCGTCCACATGGAACTTTGACCGCCTGCCCGTTTCTCAGCAACAACAACTGATTCGGAACGTGAACCAGTTCTATAAGAAGTATGTGTACGGCTCGTTCTATGCTTCGTTCGAGGGGACCGTCTATTCATTCAACCGGAAAGAAGAGTGGGTCAAACTCGTGCCTGGTTATATCGTCTTTTTTGAAAAGTACAAGCGTGTACTGATGAACGTCACGAACTATCAGCTCGCCGTCTTTCTGGAAAAATACAATACACGTGATGCGATGGAACAAATTTTGAGCAAACTCGAGTTCGTCTCGTCCCGGCAATCGCTCGACGAGTTCAAACAGATTTTACTGAGTCACGGTCATCCCGTCTGTTTTTATTGCATGAAACCGCTCAAACAGACTCACGTCGATCACTTCATTCCGTGGTCGTATATGCAGAACGATGTATTATGGAACTTTGTATTGGCATGCCCGAGTTGCAACACCAGTAAGAATAATCGGATGGCGAAGGTGGATTATCTTTATGCACTCGTGGAACGAAATGATGAATTGCGCGTGGCAGAGCAGATGGGGACATACAAAGAGACGAAATTGATTCACTTATACGACTATGCGGTGCAGAACGGGTTTGAAGCCAATTGGACACCAAAGACATAAAACGAGTCAAACCTGATTAGGAAGGTTCGACTCGTTTATATTTATTTGATTCTCACCACAAGTTAAACAAATCCGCGACAATCGCATCACTTCTGTCCTGGAACATGAACAATCCGAGTGCAATCAACAGGCCTCCGATAACGAGTGTGCCGAACCGCACCAGCGCACTTGTGTTCTTTTTGAATATGCTTCGAATTACGAGCCATCCACCGATCAACAGCATCAAGAAATACCAAAACCCCATAGCCATTCCTCCTCCGTCTGTAGTTGAGTCTAGTTTACATATTTTTTCCAATCCATACTGTAGGGCGCGCGACTGATTTAATCTCAGCCCAAGACGGGTACAGTACCTTTATGTGAAAACTAAGAGGAGTGACGACCATGCGGAAAACGATTGTCATCGCGGGGGCGAGCGGCTATATCGGCTCGAACGTGATGGACCATTTAAAAGAAGAGTATGACATCATCGCCTTGTCCCGCTCGACGAAAAACAAGGAAGACGAGGCCCACGTCACGTGGCGGTCGTGCGATTTGTTCTCATACGAACAGACGCGCGAGGCGTGCAAGGGGGCGGACTACGCCATATTCCTCGTCCACTCGATGATTCCGGACGGCGGATTGACGCAGGCGACGTTCGAAGACATGGACGCGCTCATCGCCGATAACTTCGCCCGGGCGACGAAAGCAAACGATATCGAACAAATCGTCTACTTGAGCGGCATCATTCCGAAAGAGTCGAAGACGTTGTCACGTCACTTGAAGAGCCGGCTCGAAGTTGAACGGATTCTCGGTGGTCAAGGTGTGCCGGTGACGACGATTCGGGCCGGACTCATCATCGGTCCAGAAGGCTCATCGTTCCCGATTCTCGCAAAGCTCGTCAAACGGTTGCCGGTCATGATTCTCCCGAGCTGGACGAAGACGGAGACGCATCCGATTGATTTGCGTGAAGCCGTCCAGGCGCTCATCTCGGTCGTCGGGGCCGAAGCGCTGTATGACCATCATATTGATATCGGTGGACCCGAAGTGATGACGTATCGCAAGATGATTGAGGATACGGCTGACGTCATGGGCAAACGTCGCGTCATGATCGACTTCCCGTTCCCGACCATCAAGCTGTCCCGCTTGTGGGTCATGGCCGTGACGGGTGAACCGAAAGACACCGTCTATCCGCTCGTCGAGAGCATGGGCCACGCCATGGTCGCGAAAGACACAACCGGCGTCAAACAAGGGGAGATTCCGTTCAAGGAAGCGGTCGAGCATGCGCTCGAAGAAGAAGAGAAACAGAAGTCGGGTGGCGGCAAGAAGAAAAAAGCACCGCAACAGTATACCGTCCGCTCGATTCAACGGTTTGGCCTGCCCGAGAACAAATCGGCGCTATGGATGGCCGACACGTATTTCGAGTGGCTCGGCCGGCTCGCGTATCCGCTCATCCAGACGACGAAAGAAGACGATGATTGGGAGATTGCGCTCCTCCGTCCCTCACTCGTCGCGCTCCATTTGTCACTCGAAGACGAGGCGACGGACGATATGGCCTCGTACGAGATTGATGGTGGTCTGTTCACGAAGCTGACCGAGGACGACAAGACGGGCCGACTCGAGTTCAGACGGCTCCCGGAGTCGGACGAAGGGCTCGTCGCCATCCACGAGTTCGTGCCGGCGCTGCCGTGGTGGTTCTATACGAAGACGCAGGCGAAAGCCCACCTCGTCGTCATGTGGCTGTTCGGCCGTCACGTCCGTCTGCTTGGGGAAGATGCGGATGAGGGAGATCAAGTCGTCGAGGCACCGACGAATTAACGAAGACGCATCCATCGCGATGCGTCTTTTGGCCGTCGTGACGCCAAGCATTCTAACGAACGGACAAGATGTTCGCGAACGGAATCCGCTGCACCGCCCCGTCGAACAGCTCGACTTCACGCTCCGCGTAATAGATAGCATGGACGTACCCGCGCATCGAACGCGTCGCCCCGTCCTCGAAGACGGTCACCTCGACGGCGTCGCCTTCCCGAATGGCACGTTCGAGCTCGGTCTGCCAGAGATAGAGGAGCTGCTCATCTAAATCGGGTAGCTCAATCTTTTGGATTTGGGCATAGTAGCGCTTCAACAGCGCCACATGTTCGGGCATGAGAAACGGGATCCATTTCAGCTCGCCCCGGTCTTTGTAACGGGTCTTGCTCATCGTGAATCGCCTCCTTGTTTATGTCCGCCAATCAACCGCTGACGGGTGCGGAGCGGACTGTCTTTTAATAAGCTCGACGCCGGTCGAATCGTCCCGCGTCCGAACCGGACGTTCAATTGGTCGACGAGGTCGAGGAAATCGTATCGCCTTGCTTTCGCCCATTCGTCCTCGAAGAACGAGAGCTGGACGTGGTCGCTCCGTGGCTCGAGCTTGCCGAGGGCGACCGAGACGTAGCGGACGGCCTCGGTCTCGTCCCAACTGTCGAGGAAGAGCGTCAACAAGACCGGCAAGAAGTCCTGCTCGTCCGCCGTGAAGCGGTCGAGCTTTTTTTGTTTACTGAAGCCGCGCCGTTCACTCGTCCGCGTATAGCGCACGCCGAGATGGACACTCCCACCGACGAGCCCGGCTTGCCGAGTGCGCATCCCGACCTCGACGGCAATCGCCTGCAAGACGAGCCGAATCGAGGCGTAGGTCGTGTAATCTTTCATGAGCGTGATACCGTGTCCAATCGTGCGCGGTCGTTGCCGCTGCGCCCCGAACAACGAGCTCGGGGGCAGAATCGTCGGGGACTCGTCGATGCCCCAGGCGTGATGCCACAGCTCGGCGCCGATGACGCCGAATTTCTCGTGCAACACGTCGAGCGGATAGTGAGCGAGGTCCCCGATCGTGAAGATGCCGAGCCGTTGCAAGTGGACGGCCATCTTCGCCCCGACGCCCCACATCTTTTCAATCGGGGCCGGATGGATCATCTTTTCGACATCGTGGAGGAGGCACCGGGCGACACCCGTCTTCTTCCCGTGCAAATCGAGGACGAGCTTGGCGAGGACGTTGTTCGGCCCGATGCCGATCGTGACCGGGATGCCCGTATAGCGGAAGACGGTCGAGCGGATGAGGCGGGCGACGTGCTCGTCATTCCCGAACAGCCGCTCGGTGCCGGTCAAATCGACGAGCGTCTCGTCAATCGAGTAGACGCGAATCGCTTCGGGCGGCGCGAACTGGTGCAGGATGTGGACGATTTGCACGGAAACGTTCAAGTAATGGCTCATCCGCGCCTCGGCGTAGAGGACGTGTTTCCGGTCCTGCCAAGGCAAGCGGTCGATGTGAAACCGCCTCGACCCGGTCTTGATGCCGAGCCGTTTCATCGGCGGCGTCGCGGCGAGGACGAGCGCGCCGCTGTCCTCGAGGTTCGACAGCACGACGAGCTTTGTCTTGTACGGGTTCAGGTTGCGAGCGGCACACTCGCAGCTCGCGTAGAAGGAGACGCTGTCGATACAAAAAATCCGACGTCGCATCGTCATCACTCCTTTTACGAACAAATGTTCTGTTTTTTTCATCGTAACACGGTCTCATCCCGTCTCAAATACTAATTTGAAAATAAATTTGTAAACACTTTTTGAAAATTACCCAATTTTTATATGAATTTCATAAATCAAAAACCATCTTTTAGGAAGATTTCGTAAAAAAGTCTCCGAAATGGTCCAGTTTTCGCTATAATAGACGGGTATGGAATTGACGAATGTGAGATAGATGGAGGCTATAACGTGATCCAATTTGTAAAACAATTGACGAATGATCAAAGCCGGCGCTTGAAAGGGTACGAACGACGCGTCGCACGCATCAACGACTTAGAACAAACAATCCAAGCCCTCTCGGACGACGAGATGCGGACCTATACCGATACATTGAAACAACGAATCGCGGACGGGGCGAAAGTCGACGACATCGCCGAAGAAGGGTTCGCCCTCGTCCGTGAGGCGGCCGTGCGCGTCTTAGGCATGCGTCACTATGACGTCCAGCTCATCGGTGGCTTTGCCCTCCTTGAAGGAAACATCTCGGAGATGCCGACCGGGGAAGGGAAGACGCTCGTCGCGGCGCTCCCGAGTTACGTCAAGGCGCTCGAAGGAAAAGGCGTCCACGTCATCACCGTGAACGAATACCTCGCGACGCGTGACGCGAACCAAATCGGACAGATCCATGACTTCCTTGGCCTCACGGTCGGGTTGAACGTGCCGGAAATGGAGCCGGACGCGAAGCGTGAGGCGTATCAGGCCGACATCACGTACGGCGTCGGGACCGAGTTCGGGTTCGACTACTTGCGTGACCACTTGGTCGGTGCACCGGAAGAGCGCGTCCAGCGCCCGTTCCATTTCGCCATCATCGATGAAGTCGACAGCATCTTGATTGACGAGGCGAAGACGCCGCTCATCATCGCCCAAAAAGACCGCTCACACATCCGCTTGAAGGCGCTCGCGCAACGCGTCGTCACCGAGTTCGACGAAGCCGACTACGAGGTCGACCTCGAGTCGAAATCGACGGCGTTCACGGAGTCGGGCATCTTGAAGATTGAAGACATGTTTGCCATCGACAACTTGTTCAGCGCCGAGCATCAAGTGTTGTACCATTACCTCGTGCAGGCGCTCCGGGCGAACGTCTTGTTCGAGCTCGACGTCGACTATATCGTCAAAGAAGACAAGATCGAGCTGATCGACTTGTTCACGGGACGCATCATGGAAGGCCGCAGTCTATCAGAAGGGCTCCATCAGGCGCTCGAGGCGAAAGAAGGCGTCACGATCACCGAGGAGAACAAGACGACGGCGGAAATCACGATTCAGCACTATTTCCGGATGTATCCGCTCATCGGCGGGATGACGGGGACGGCGCAGACGTCACGCCAAGAGTTCTTGAAGACGTACAACATGGACGTCGTCCAAGTGCCGACGAACCGACCGCGCCTCCGCAAAGACCATCCGGACCGCATCTTCATGACGATCGAGCAGAAGTACGCGGCCGTGACGGAGAAAGTCGTCGAGCTCCATGCGACGGGACGCCCGGTGTTGATCGGCACGACGTCAATCGCCCAATCGGAAGCGATCAGCAAGCATCTGTCGAAGAAACGCATCAAACACGAGGTATTGAACGCGAAGACGGTGACGCAAGAAGCGGACATCATCGCCGAAGCCGGGCAGTACGGCAAAGTGACGATCGCGACGAACATGGCCGGACGTGGGACGGACATCATGCTCGACGCGAAATCGAAAGAGGCGGGCGGTCTGTTCGTCGTCGGGACGGAGCGCCACGAGTCGCAACGTGTCGACAACCAGCTCCGCGGACGTTCGGGCCGTCAAGGCGACCCGGGCGCGACCCAGTTCTTCGTTTCGCTCGAAGACGAGATCGTCAAACGGTATGCGATTCAAAAACTGGAGCGCATCGAGAAGAAGTTGAAGCCGGATGCGCATGGCGAAGTCTCTGCGAAAGAGGCGGCCGACATCATCGAATACGCGCAGACGACGATTGAAGGAATCGGTGTCTCGATTCGTGACTACTTGTTCAAGCTCGATGACGTCTTGAACGAGCAGCGCAACATCGTCTACACCATTCGCGACCAGGCCGTCAACGCCGATGCGGACGCGATCAAGAAGAACGTCCTCGGCATGATGCGCCTCGCCATCGAGAACAGCATCGATATGCATGTGACGGACGAGCTCGTCCCGGAAGAATGGCCGATCGACGAGTTGAAGGCCGATCTCCGTTACTTGACGATGCGCGAGCCGGTCTGGTCGGACGCGGTCGCCGATACGTTCGAACTGAAAGCCGAGCTCAAAGGCTTCACGGATGAGATCATCGCGACGGCCGAGACACGCCTTGAAGGCGACGAGGTCGTCCACTTCGTCAAAGAGTCGCTCCTCCGTGCCCTCGACATGAAATGGACGGATCACTTGACGATGATGAGCGGATTGAAAGAAGGGATTGGCCTTCGCAGCTACGCGCAGGAAGACCCGGGCCGTCAATTCGGAAAAGAAGGTCTCGAGATCTTCGAACAGACGTATGTGAACATCGCGCGTGACGTGACGATGGAAGTATGCCAGCTCGACCGCTACTTCGCGGCGCCGGTAGAGGAGGAAGCGTGATGTTAGGATTTCGTAAACGTAAACAGATTGAGACGAACAAAGCCGAAGGGGAGCGCCAGCTGACGCTCGTGTTCGATGACGAGATGGGGATCCCGAAAGAGGACGAGTACGTGTTCCGCTATCATGCGAAACGCCTGCCGAACCTGCTCGAGAACCAATTGTCGATCGAGCTGTTGAACGCCGAGCTGTTGTCGGAAGGGTTGTCAATCGTCGCCTTGTTCCGCAACACGCTCCCGGGTTCGTTCGAGATTGACGAGTTGCCGGTGTTGCTCCTCGATGCGAACAACGTGCCGCTCGGCCGGAAGGTGCTCAGCCGCGTCGACTTGCCGAACTTCGAGCCGTGGACGAGTAAGCCGGTCTACCTCGACTTCTTCGCCGACGAGTTGTTCGGTGACTTCGAATTAAACGACTCGATGCGCCTCGTCTTCCAGATGAACCCGATTGACCCGCTCCAGACGGTGTCGGATGCAGAGCGTGCCACGTTCTCGCCAGCCGCCTGGGAACAGCTCGCCCGGACGAACGTGTCGACTCCGCCGGTCGGGGAGAACGAGTTCAACATGATGCTCGTCCACGTCGAGACAGACGCGACGGACGTGACAGCGACGCTGTTGCTCCGTAACGGCTATGCCCAAGACTTGAACGTCGAACAGTTGCCGCTCGAACTGATGAGCGGGGACGAGGCGGTCGCCTTGACGGTCGTCCGCCTCACAGAAGCGGTGCGCGGGAAGCATGCCTACCCGGTGCAGGCGACGTTTGAAGCGATTGAAGCAACCGGGCCATTCACAGTCAGAATCAAGCAATGAAAAAAGCTCAACTTCTCCGCTTGGAGTGGTTGAGCTTTTTCGTGTACCTATTCAAACGGAGTATAAATACGGTCCGTGTCCGTGTCTAAGACGAAATCGATGCTCATCTCGTCTGAACCTGGAATCCGATCAAAGCGATGGAGCCGACAAAACATGTCCGGAAAGTCTTGTATATCCGTCACCCCGTTTTTCGTTTGTCGATACATTTCCCTCATTCTCTGTTTGGAGCACTTCTTTCCGCTCAAGTAAACGCTCCCCCAATAGCCATCGATTTCAATAATCAACGATCCCACTCCTCGCGAATGATGTACTTTCATCATAGTCAAAATCTCCGTGAATTTTTACAAAAAATAATGGTGACGTTTACAAGCGGGTGGTATAGTGAAGGAGGTTAGGCCATTTTTTGTAAAAAGGGGAAATGAAAATGAAAACAGCCTTAAAATGGACGATTGCGACGGCACTCGTATTGCCGGCGACGTTACCGCTGCACGCACCGAACGTACTCGCGTCAGAGGACGTCGTGAAGCTCCGCTTCCTAGAGACGACGGACCTACATACGAACATCACGAACTACGACTATTTCCAAGACAAAGTCGACAACACGATCGGCTTGACGAAAGTCGCGACGCTCATCAAACAGCATCGCGCGGAAGCCGGGGCAGACAACACGTTCCTGTTCGATAACGGGGATACGCTTCAAGGGACGCCGTTCGGGGATTACGTGCGGGAAGTGCACCAAAACAACCCGGGTACGTTCGAGCATCCGATGTACAAGGCGATGGCGGCACTCGATTATGATGCGGTCACACTCGGGAACCATGAGTTCAACTTTGGCCTCGAATTTTTATACGACGCGATGGAAGGATCGAAAGGGAAGCTTCGTTTCGTCAACTCGAACGTCAAAGATTTAGAGGGGAATCCAATCGTGTCGAAGTTCAACGTTGACGGACAAGAGGTCCAAATCATCGAGCGGACGGTCACGGATACGGACGGGGAGACCCATACGATTAAAGTCGGGGTGTTCGGCGTCGTGCCACCGAAAATCATGTCGTGGGACTCGGGGAACCTTCAAGGCCGCGTGACGGCGGAGAACATCATCCCGTCAGCGCGTGAAGCCGTCAGTAAATTGAAAGCACAAGGCGCGGACGTCGTCGTCGCCCTCGCGCACTCAGGAATCGGTGAAAGCGCCGCCCTCGCTGACGAGCAGCGTGACGACGAAGAGAACGTCGGCTACGCCCTCACGAAAATCGATGGGCTCGACATGGTCATGACCGGTCACCAGCATGGACGCTTCCCGGACGCGAACGGTATGTTCGCATCGTTCCCGAACGTCGACATGGCGAAAGGGACGATTAACGGCAAGCCGGTCGTCATGGCGAACAACCAAGGGAAAGATTTAGGCGTCATCGACTTCGAACTCGAGAAAGTGGACGGGGCATGGCGTGTCCTCGATGCGACGGCCAAGCTCGACACGATCACGGCGAATACGCCGGTCGATGCCGAGATTCAAGCGCTCATCGAAGACGACCACCGGGCCACGATCGAATACATCAACCGTCCGGTCGGCGAGATTCAAGACGACATCCAAAGCTATTTCGCGCTCGTCCGTGACGATTCATCGGTGCAGTTCGTGACGAACGCGCAGAAATGGTTCGTCGAGAAAGAGCTCGAGACGAACCCGGACCTCGCCCCGTATAAAGGGTTGCCACTCCTCTCGGCCGGTGCGCCGTTCAAGGCGGGCGGCCGCGAGTTGACAGATGCAGGCTATTACACGAACATCCCGAAAGGTCAAATCGCGCTCAAGAACGTGGCTGACTTATACGTCTATCCGAACACGCTCGAAGTCGTCAAAGTGACCGGGCAAGACGTCATGGACTGGCTCGAGATGTCAGCCGGGGCGTATAAAGAAGTGAAGGCGGACGGGGAACCGCTCTTGAACCTCGCGTTCCGTAGCTACAACTTCGACATCTTGGACGGATTGACGTATGAGATTGACGTGACGGGCCCAGCGAAATTCGATGTCGGCGGGAAACTCGTCAACGCTTCGGCGAACCGCGTGAAGAACGTCGAATATAACGGCAAGCCAATCACGATGGACCAAGAGTTCTTGGTTGCGACGAACAACTATCGTGCTGGTTCATCTTCGTTCCCAGGTCTCAACGGTGGCAACAGCATCGTCTATCGTTCGGCATACGAGACGCGAAACGTCATCTCGGATTACATCATCGCCAGCCGTGGCGCCGTTGATTATAAAGCCGATGACAACTGGAAAGTCGTCGCCGACGCGAAACGCCTCGCGACGTTCGAGACGGCGGACGCTGGCAAGCAGTACGTCGACCTATACGAAGGCATCGAAGCGACCGACGCTACACGCGTTGATGCGGCCGGACGTCTCTTCCGTTCGTACACGATCGCACTCGATCCGGTAACGGAAGCCGAGCAAGTCGAGCTCGTCCTCTCGGTCGACACGATCAAGCCGGGTGCGAAAGCTGTGACGGGTGTCACGACGGCGAACGCGACCGTCACATTGAAAGACGGAAAGCACGTTCTCGCGACAACGAAAGCGAAAGCCGATGGCACGTATGCACTGTCTGTGAAACCGCTCAAGCTTCGCCAAACGGTGACGGTCGTCAGTGAACTCGACGGTCAAACGAAAGAAGAAACGAAAGTCGTCGGAGCCGGACATGTCGGTGTCCCGGCTCTTCGATAAGCAATGAATGAGCCCTCAGTTTTGAGGGCTTTATTTTGTGTCAAAAAAGTGAATGAAACCCCTTACATAAATTGTGGAAGTGCTATATAATCAACAATGTAATCGGTTACATAGGATATGTAAACCAATGGGCCAACGGGGCCACATACGTAATAAAGGGGACAGCAATCATGGTTACATTTTTTATCGCCATCGCGATCCTACTAATCGGGTATCGCATTTACGGCCGTTACGTCGAGAAGACGTTCGGCATCAAGGAAGAGCGGACGACGCCCGCTTACGCGTCACAGGACGGCATCGACTACGTGCCGATGGGCAAGAAACGGAACTCGATGATTCAGCTGTTGAACATCGCCGGCGTCGGGCCGATCTTCGGGCCGATCATGGGGGCGCTCTACGGCCCGGTCGCGTTCCTTTGGATCGTCTTCGGGTCGATCTTCGCCGGGGCCGTGCACGACTATTTGACAGGGATGATCTCGCTTCGTAACAACGGGGCGCACTTGCCGCAGCTCGCCGAGAAGTTCCTCGGCCGCTCGCTCCGCCATATCGTCAACGGGTTCGCCTTGCTCTTACTTCTCTTGGTCGGGACGGTGTTCGTCACGTCACCGAGTAACATGATTAACAACTTGTTCGGTGGGGACGCGTCGACGCTCATCTTCGTCATCTTCGCCATCTTCGCTTACTACATTTTGGCGACGCTCCTCCCAGTCGATAAAATCATCGGCCGCATCTACCCGTTCTTCGGTGCGCTCCTGTTGATTAGCGCCGTCGGCATCGGGGTCAGCCTGTTCGCACAAGGGTACAAGGTTCCAGAGATGTCACTGACGAACATGCATCCGGACGGCCTTCCGATTTGGCCGCTCCTCTTCTTCACGATCTCATGTGGGGCGCTCTCTGGCTTCCATGCGACCCAGTCGCCAATCATTTCGCGGACGACGATGAAAGAAAGCAACGGACGCTCGATCTTCTACGGTATGATGATCGTCGAAGCGGTCATCGCGATGGTATGGGCCGGTGCGGCCATGGCCATCTTCGAACCGGGGGAGCTTCTCGGGATGATTCAAGCGGGCACACCAGCGCTCGTCGTGCAAGAAGTGGCGACGCTCATGCTCGGTAGCATCGGCGGCACGCTCGCCATCCTCGGTGTCATCGTCTTACCGATCACGTCAGGCGACACGGCGTTCCGTAGCGCCCGGATGATCATCGCCGACTACTTGAAAATCGCACAGAAGAAGTTCTCGTCACGCCTTTGGATCGCGCTTCCGCTCTTCGCCATCTCGTACGTGTTGACGAACATGGACTTCCAGATGCTCTGGCAGTACTTCAACTGGGCGAACCAGACGACGGCCGTCATCGCGCTATTCGTCGGGGCGATGTACTTGTACATCAAGGGACGCAATCACTACATCGCGCTCATCCCGGGCACGTTCATGCTGTATGCGGTCTGGTTCTATATCTTGACGGCGCCAATCGGCTTTAAGATGGACGGACCGATTCCGTACGTCATCGCCACGATCGGTACGATCACGTTGCTCGTCCTGTTCTACTTGCGCGCACGGGCGATGCGGGCACAGAATATGGAATGTGACGTTCCGGTGAAAGAAGTCGCATAACGAATCGACATGGGCCCTCGTGGCCCATGTTTTTGTTTGCAACGAAATCGGGAAATGACCATACTAGAGGAATACAGAAAGGTGGGACCCGAATGGAACAAGAGAAGTTAAAAGAAATGCTCCATGCCGATACGCTCGGGGAAGAGATCGCGAGCGCCGTCACGCACGGTCTCGGGGTCATCTTCAGTATCGTCGCCCTCGTCTTACTCGTCATGAGTGCGACCGAGACGGGGAGCACATGGAACGTCATCGCGGTGAGCGTCTTCGGGGCGTCGATGATTTTACTGTACCTCTTCTCGACACTCATGCACGCGATCCCGCACCCGCGGGCGAAGCGTGTGCTTCAAGTGTTCGACCATGCGGGGATTTACTTACTCATCGCCGGGAGCTACACGCCGTTCGCGCTCGTCTCGCTTCAAGGCAGACTCGGTTGGACGCTCTTCGGCATCGTCTGGGGCGTCGCCATTCTCGGCATCGTCTGGAAGCTCTTTTCGACAGGGAAATACATGTGGGTATCGAACGTGACGTATCTTGGCCTCGGTTGGATTTGCATCATCGCGATTCGCCCGCTCTATGAGTCGCTCGGCCATACCGGGTTCATGTTGCTCCTCGCCGGTGGGATCGCCTATTCGGTCGGGATCGTGTTCTACGTATGGCAGAAGCTACCGTTCAACCATGCGATTTGGCACTTGTTCGTCCTTGCCGGAAGTGTGTTCATTTTCCTCAGCATTTTGCTATACGTCGCGCCGACGACACACCTATGAAACGGACGTCCGAAAGGGCGTCTGTTTTTTTGAAAAGTTAGGCAATAAACTGCTGGAAACGGTTACAAAAATACAGACGAATGGACGTTTGTATGTCATAATAATTTCAGACATCGTCATAGAGATAGATGGGTGTAAACGTAAGGGGGAAAAGCAGATGGAAAAAGTGTTGCGCGATGGATTTATTTACATGTCTCAAAACAAAACACTCAACAGTTTGGCTAAAAAATACGGACTTCGGTTCGGTGCTTCACGCTTTGTGGCGGGGGAAGATTTCAAGACGTCGGTTCCGACGATTCGCGAATTGAACGCGAAAGGATTGTCGGTCACGGTCGACCATTTGGGGGAGTTCATCACGACGGTCGAGGAAGCGACCGAAAATCGGGATGAGATTATTCGGGCGATTGAAATCATGGCAGAAGAGAAACTCGACGCATACATGTCGCTCAAGCTGACGTCACTCGGGTTTGATATTTCCGACGAGTTGATTGAAGACAACATGCGTCAAATCTTGACGGCGGCGCAAGCTGTCGGTGTGTTCGTCGCCATCGACATGGAAGACGAACCGCGCTGCGAGAAGACGCTCGAGTTGTTCAAAAAATTGAAAACAGACTTCGAGGGCCTCGGGACGGTCATCCAGTCGTACTTGTACCGTTCAGAGGATGACATCAACCATCTCGCACCGCTCAAGCCGAACCTTCGCATCGTCAAAGGGGCGTACAAAGAGCCGGCGACGGTCGCCTTCCCAGAGAAAGAAGACGTCGACCACAACTATTTGAAGCTCGTCAAACTCCATCTCGCGAACGGGAACTACGCCTCGATCGCGACTCATGACGACCACATGATCGATGCCATCATCGAGCATGTGAAACTGAACGACATCCCGCTCGACCAGTTCGAGTTCCAAATGCTGTACGGCATCCGCGTCGAGCGTCAACTCGAGCTCGTCCGCCAAGGCTATAAAGTCCGGGTCTACGTGCCATACGGCCGTGACTGGTACGGCTACTTCATGCGCCGCTTGGCTGAACGTCCGGCGAACGTGGCATTCGTTTTAAAAGGCATGGTGCAAAAATAAAATGAGCACGAACGCCCGTTGCGGGCGTTCGTGCTTTTTGATGCTCGGTAAAATGCGTCCTTACGGCACCCATGCTTTCAGCAGGCAATCCCGAAGCCTCCTCGCGCCGATATCGGCACTGCGGGGTCTACGTTGGATTGCTTTCCTGCATGAGTCAGGGTGCCGACGGAAGCATGCGATCACAATCCGACGCCAACGTGATCGTCCTTGGGCGCACATGAATGCTATGAGGTGCGGGCAGGCGCCGAAAGGATGCACCGTACAAAAAGAAGCCTCGGCAAGTGAGCCGAGACTTCTTGAGACATTATCCGTTCACGACCGTCCCGCCGTTGACATGGATGACCTGTCCACTGACGTACGTCGAGTCGTCACTTGCGAGATACACATACGCCGGAGCGAGTTCCGCCGGTTGGCCCGGACGCTTCATCTCGGCCGAGTCTCCGAACGAGGCAACTTTGTCCGCCGGGAACGTCGCCGGGATGAGCGGTGTCCAAATCGGACCTGGTGCGACACCGTTCACGCGAATCTTCTTCTCGGCGAGGTTACTCGCGAGTGCGCGTGTGAACGATGTGATCGCCCCTTTTGTCGACGAGTAGTCGATCAATTGGTCGTTCCCTTGATACGCTGTGATTGACGTCGTGTTGATGATGCTCGCGCCTTCGTTCAAGTACGGGAGGGCGGCTTTCGTCAAATAGAACATGCTGAAGATGTTCGTCCGGAACGTCTGCTCGAGCTGTTCGTCCGAGATGTCGAGGAGCGACTCTTGTGGATGTTGCTCGGCGGCGTTATTGACGAGGATGTCCAAATGACCGAACGTCTCGAGCGCCTGTTTGACGACGTCTTGGCAAAACGCCGAGTCGCCGACGTCCCCTTGAAGTAAGAGACACGCTTGACCGAGTTCTTCGATCCGCTCTTTCGTCGCCTCGGCGTCCTCGAGCTCGTTTTGATCTTTATAGACGATGACCGAGTTCGCACCTTCATGGGCGAAGAAGATGGCGACCGATTTCCCGATGCCGGAGTCGCCGCCTGTGATGATGGCGACTTTATCTTTTAACTTCTCGCTTCCTTTATATCCTTCACGCTCATAGATGGGGAACGGCTCCATCTTCGAGTCGATGCCCGGCTGATGGGCTTGCTCTTGGCCGTCCTTCTTGAACGATTCAAAATCTTTTCGACTTCCGACTGTGTTTAAACGATTGTCACGCATGTGTACATTCCCCTTTCTAAAATTGACTCTTTGTGTCTATACCACTCAACTCAAAAATTAATCGTTATTTCGTGAAATGGAATGAATTTGAAAAATGCGGGCTTGCGAATGAATGTTCATTCATTTATGATAGAAGAGTAAACACGATGGTGATTGCGATTTTTTTTACGCTTGAAATGAATCACTATTCATTCTCATTGAGGGGGGAACAATATGACGAGTCACATCGAACAATCAGCCGACCTCCGTTTGACGAGCAACATTCGTTTTGCGGTCGTCATCGGTTCAGGAGTAATGGGGGCGGGGATTGCGGCTCACTTGGCGAACGCGGGGATTCGTTCGCTCATGCTCGACATCGTACCACGGGAATTGACGGCGAAAGAAGAAGCGAAAGGGCTCACGCTCGAGTCACCGGAAGTGCGGAACCGTATCGCATCCGAGAACCGTCAGAAGCTGTTGAAGCAAAACCCGGCACCGCTCGCGACACCGGAACACTTGAACTTCATCGATGTCGGCAACTTAGAAGATGATCTCGAGCGCTTGAAGGAAGCCGACTGGGTCATTGAAGTCGTCGTCGAACGGCTCGACGTGAAGCAACAGCTGTTCGAAAAAATCGCACCTTACATCCGTGAAGACGCGGTACTCAGCTCGAACACGTCCGGCATCTCAATCGAGGCGATGGCGAGCGTGTTGCCGGAAGGCTTGAAGACACGTTTCCTCGGGACGCACTTCTTTAACCCGCCACGTTACTTGAAATTGCTCGAGCTCATCCCGACGGAGAAGACGGCGCGCCCGGTCATCGACTTCATGGCCCGCTTCGCCGAGGACCGTCTCGGGAAAGGTGTCGTCGAGGCGAAAGACACGCCAAACTTCATCGGGAACCGCATCGGCACGTACGGTCTCCTCGTCACGTTCGAAGAGATGCTCAAACAGAACGCCTCGATCGGTGAGATGGACTCGATCACCGGACCGCTCATCGGCCGCCCGAAATCAGCGACGTTCCGTACGCTTGACGTCGTCGGCATCGACACGTTCGTCCACGTCGCCGGAAACGTCTTCGAGACGCTCGAATCGGGCGAAGAGAAGGACACGTTCGACGTCCCGACGGAGATGAAGACGCTCGTCGAGAAGGGATGGATCGGACAGAAGGCCGGCCAAGGGTTCTATAAGAAAGACGGCAAAGTCATCCAAGAACTCAATCTCCAAACGTTCGAGTACGAACAATTGAAAGCGATTACAGGCCCGGAACTCGACCAAATCAAGTCACTCCCGGGCTCGAAAGCGAAGTTGAAAGGTGCCATCTTGAACAAAGGACGCATCGGACAACTGCTCTGGCCGGTGACAGCGAAGACACTCGTCTACTCGGCTCGCCTCACAGGCGAGATCAGCGACACGATCGTCGCCATCGACGACGCCATGAAGTGGGGCTTCGGCTGGAAGTTCGGCCCGTTCGAGACGTGGGACGCGCTCGGCGTCGAGAAGTCGGTCGCCCGCATGAAAGCGGAAGGCTACGACGTCCCGGCGTGGATCGACGAGATGCTCGCTGCCGGACACACATCCTTCTATAAGGGAGACCAGTATTACGACCAAGCGTCACAGACGTACGTTGAGAAGACCGTCAACCCGAAAGAAGTGAAACTCGCGCCGCTCGCCAAGTCGAACGGCATCGTGCTCGAGAACGGTGGGGCGCGCCTCATCGATATCGGAGACGACGTCGTCGCACTCGAGTTCACGTCACCGAACAATGCGATCGGTGTCGACATCATGCAGATGATCGAGCAGTCCATCGACCTCGTCGAGACCGACTTCAAAGGACTCGTCCTCGCCAACGATGGCAAGAACTTCTGTGTCGGCGCCAACCTGGCGATGATGCTCATGGAAGCGGAAGACGAGAACTGGTACGAGCTCGACTGGATCATCAACAAGTTCCAACAAGTCGTCCAGAAGATTCGCTACGCCGCTCGCCCGGTCGTCGTCGCGCCTTACGGCATGACGCTCGGCGGCGGGACAGAGATCAGCTTGCCGGCCGCACGCATGCAGGCGGCGCTCGAGACGTATATGGGTCTCGTTGAAGTCGGTGTCGGCCTCATCCCAGGCGGCGGCGGGAACGTCAACACGTATCGTCGTTTCTTGGAGCAGACACCGAAGGCGATGCAAAACATCGAGAAAGCGGCGCAACAGACGTTCGAGAACGTCGCCATGGCGAAAGTGTCGAAATCGGCGTTTGACGCCAAGACGCTCGGCTATCACCGTGCGGTCGATGGCATCTCGATGAACCGCGACCACTTGACGTTCGATGCGAAACAGACGGTGCTCGGTCTCTACGACGGCTACACGGCACCGGTTCGTGAGAAGTTACCGGTCGTCGGACAGACGGGGAAAGCGACGCTCGAACTCGCGGCGTACGAGATGTTCTATGGCGGCTATATCTCCGAGCATGATTTGAAAATTGCGAAAAAACTCGCCCACGTCATCAGCGGCGGCGATTTGGCATACGGCACGATGGTCGACGAGCAATACTTCCTCGACATCGAGCGCGAGGCGTTCCTAAGCCTCATCGGGGAACCAAAATCGCAGCAACGGATGCAACATATGCTCGTCAAAGGCAAGCCACTTCGGAACTGACAAAAGGGGGATTTCACAGATGAGGGAAGCAGTCATCGTGGCCGGCGCACGAACGCCGGTCGGAAAAGCAAAACGGGGGTCGTTCCGAAACGTCCGCTCGGATGAACTCGCGGGTCACGCGATTAAAGCGACGCTCGAGCGGTCCGGCTACAAAGGGCCCATCGACGACGTCATCATGGGATGCGCCATGCCAGAAGCCGAGCAAGGGATGAACATCGCCCGCTATGCGGCGGTTCGCGGCGGTTTGTCTCACGAAGTGCCGGCCATCACGATCAACCGTTACTGCTCGTCGGGGCTTCAAGCCATCGCCGACGCGGCAGCGAAAATCATGATCGGCCAAGCGACGGCAGTCATCGCCGGCGGCATGGAGTCGATGAGCCTCGTGCCGATGGGTGGACACGTCATCCGTCCGAACCCGAACATCATGGAGACGGCACCAGAATACTACATGAGCATGGGCCATACGGCTGAACGAGTGGCAGCGGAATATAACATCTCGCGTGAGGACCAAGACCGGTTCGCCATCGATAGCCATCAAAAGGCAGCGGCGGCAATCGCCGGCGGCAAGTTCGAAGAAGAGATCGTCCCGGTGACGGTCATCGAGCACGTCCTCGGGGAAGACGGGAAAGTCGCGGAGCGCGAAGTCGTCGTCAAACACGATGAAGGCGTCCGTGCCGACTCGACCGTCGAGGCGCTCGGTAAGTTGCGCCCGGCCTTCAAAATCAAAGGTTCGGTGACGGCGGGGAACGCGTCCCAAGTGTCAGACGGCGCTGCGGCTGTGCTCGTCATGGAGCGCGAAGAAGCGGAGCGACAAGGCTTGAAACCGATGGCGAAGTTCCTCTCGTTCGCGGTCGGCGGGGTCCGTCCGGAAGTGATGGGAATCGGTCCGGTCGTCGCCATCCCGAAAGCGCTCGAGATGGCCGGCGTGAAGCTCGAGGAAGTCGGACTGTTCGAATTGAACGAGGCGTTCGCGAGCCAATCGCTCGGCGTCATCCGTGAACTTGGCATCGACCCGTCGAAAGTGAACGTCAACGGCGGCGCGATCGCCCTTGGGCATCCGCTCGGTTGCACGGGTGCGAAACTTTCGGTCTCAATCTTGCACGAGATGAAACGACGCAATGAAAAGTATGGGGTTGTGACGATGTGCATCGGTGGCGGTATGGGCGCTGCTGGCGTCTTCGAATTACTATAAGGGGGAATTGACTATGGAACGGACAGAACACGAATTGATTAAAGGCGGTAGCTTCGTCATCGACGCACTCGACGCGGAGCGTCTCTTCACACCGGAAGACTTCTCAGATGAGCACAAGATGATTGGCGACACGACGGCGAGCTTCGTCGACGACCGTGTCATGCCGGTCCTCGGACGCATCGAGAAGCACGAGTTCGATCTCTCGGTCGAGCTGTTGAAAGAAGCGGGTGAGCTCGGACTTCTCGGCGCGGACGTGCCGGAAGAGTACGGCGGCTATCAGCTCGATAAAATCTCGTCATCGATTATCACGGAACGCTTCGCCAAAGCGCGTTCGTTCGCCCTCAGCTACGGTGCCCACGTCGGCATCGGGACGCTCCCGATCGTCTTCTTCGGGACGGAAGAGCAAAAGCATAAGTACTTGCCGAAGCTCGCGACCGGTGAATGGATCGCCGCCTACGCCCTCACAGAGCCAGGCTCAGGGTCGGACGCACTCGGTGCCAAGTCGACGGCCGTCTTGAACGAGGCCGGCACGCACTACGTGTTGAACGGGGAGAAGCAATGGATCACGAACGCCGGGTTCGCGAACGTCTTCGTCGTCTACGCGAAAATCGACGGCGACAAGTTCAGCGCCTTCATCGTCGAGCGTGACTTCAACGGCGTCTCGACCGGCGCCGAAGAACAGAAGATGGGGATTAAAGGCTCATCGACACGGACGCTCATCTTAGAAGACGTCGAAGTGCCGGTCGACAACCTCCTCGGTGAGATTGGCAAAGGCCACGTCATCGCCTTCAACATCTTGAACGTCGGACGCTACAAACTTGCCGTCGGTGCGGTCGGTTCGTCGAAACGTGCGTTCGATCTCTCGGTCCAGTACGCGAACGAACGCAAACAGTTCAAGACGCCGATCAGCCAGTTCCCGCTCATCCAAGAAAAACTCGCGACGATGGCGGCGAACATTTACGCGATGGAGAGCTCGGTCTACCGGACGGGCGGCTTGTTCCAAGACAGCCTCGACGCCCTCGGCGACGACAACATGCGTGACGGCTCGAAAGTCGCACAAGCGATTGCCGAGTATGCGATCGAGTGTTCACTCAACAAAGTGTTCGCCTCGGAGACGTTCGACTACGTCGTCGACGAAGCGGTCCAAATCCACGGCGGTTACGGCTTCATGACCGAGTATGAGGTCGAGAACTTGTACCGTGACTCACGGATCAACCGGATCTTCGAAGGGACGAACGAAATCAACCGGTTGATCGTGCCGGGCACGCTCCTCAAGAAAGCGATGAAAGGCGACTTGCCGCTCCTCGCCGAAGCGCAGAAACTCCAAAAAGAGCTCATGAGCTACATGCCGCAAGAACTTGACGGCTCACCGCTCGCGCGTGAGAAGATGTTGCTTTCGAACATGAAGAAAATCAACTTGATGATCGCGGGCACGGCCGTCCAGAAGTACCAGCAAAACCTCCAGAACGAGCAAGAGATTCTCGCGAAGATCGCCGACATCATCAGCGCCATCTACGCGCTCGAGGCGGCCATCGCCCGGACGGACAAAGCGATCGGCCGTACCGGCGCCGAGAAGAACCAGCAGAAAGTCCGTTACACGGAAATCTTCGCCGAGCAAGTGTTCAAGCAAGTCGAACTCATGGCGAAAGAAGTATTGTACGCAGCTTCGTCTGGCGACGAGCAACGCATGCTTCTCTCGGCAATGAAGAAATTCAGCCGCTATCAGCCGATCAACGTCATCGGCACGAAGCGCGAAGTCGCAGCGAGCCTCATCAAAGCGAACAAGTTTATCGTCTAAACGTAAAGCAGGGTCGGCCGGACGCGGTCGACTCTTTCTTTTTGGCCGAGCTAAACCGTACAATGAGGTCAGGAGGGATGTTCATGAGACGAAATGACTTGTTGGAACGGATGGAAGAAATCGGGCGCGCGGTCGCCGAATATGACGGGACGCTCATGCTGCTCGCGCTCGGCTCAATCGGCCTTGAGACGGACCGGCTCGATGAGTACTCGGACCTTGATTTCTTTTTGATCGTCGAGGACGGACAGAAGGGTCGTTTCATCGACAATTTGGATTGGTTAGAAGTCGCACCGTTGGCCTATCAGTTCCAAAACACGAAAGACGGGCACAAAGTCATGTATGCGGACGGGATTTACGCCGAGTTCGCTGTATTCGACTTGCCTGAGATGCCTGCGATCGCCTACACCCCGGGACGCATCGTTTGGCAACGGGATGAGGCGCTCGAGGCGTTCGCGACGCCGAAAATCGTCACACCGGCGACGGATGTCTCACATTGCTATGAAGAGGCGCTGACGAACCTGTATGTTGGCCTGCTTCGCGAGCGGCGAGGGGAACGGCTCGCAGGATTCGAGCTCATTCAAGTGTCGGCCGTGAATAACGTCTTGAAGGCACACGGGGAGATGAGTGACCCGTTCAATCCGACCCGGCGCGTGGAAGTTCAACATCCTGAGATGATCGCGTTCCTCGAGCGAGCGGTGCTCGGATATGGACGTTCCGTCGAGGCGGCCGCCTACATCCTCGCATATATCGAAGAACGTCACCCGGTCAATGCGACGCTGAAGCGGGAAATTGACCGGTTGCTTCGGACGTGAAGTCAAGAAACGAGATATGCTACATTAACAGAAGAGGTGATGAACAATGGTGACACTATACGGCTATCCACCGTGTAGCACATGCAAGAAAGCAGAGAAATGGTTGAAAGAGAACGACGTGGCCTATACATACGTCCATATCGTCGAGGCGACACCGTCGAAAGACGAGTTGGCCGAGCTGTGGAAGCAGTCCGGGCTACCGCTCAAAAAGTTTTTCAATACGAGCGGCCAAGTGTATCGTAACGAAGGCATCAAAGATCAGTTGCCGAACTTATCAGAAGACGAACAACTCGAGCTCCTCGCAAGCAATGGTATGCTTTTGAAGCGTCCGATTGTGACGGACGGGGAAAAAACGACGGTCGGATTTTCGGAAAAGTCGTTTACAGACGTTTGGGGCGAAGTGCTATAATACACGTGTGAGTCTAATTTATTTGAGGGGGAAGTTAGGATGAGCAAAGTACCTGCCAATTTACGTTATTCAAAAGAACACGAATGGGTTGAAGTGAACGGGAGCGTGGCCCGCATCGGGATCACGGACTTCGCACAGAGCGAACTCGGGGATATCGTCTTTGTCGAACTTCCTGAAGTCGGGGGCACGATTCTAATTGATGAGCCGTTCGGTTCGGTCGAATCGGTCAAGACGGTGTCGGAGCTTTACGCACCGGTCTCTGGTAAAATCACAGCGGTCAACGAGTCGCTCGCGGATTCGCCAGAACTCGTGAACGAAGCACCGTTCGAAGGCGCTTGGATGATTGAAGTCGAGTTGAACGACGCGTCAGACGTTGACAAGCTCATGACAGCCGAAGAATACGAAGCGATGATTCAAGGGTAAACAAAACCCGGTTTCTCTTCACGAGAAGCCGGGTTTTTTTCATTCGAAGTCGAGACGATAATGTTCCGGACGGATGAGCGGGGTCCGGTTGAACAGTTTGAAGAAGAAGACACCGAGCGCGATCGGGATGAGACCGAACAAGACGATGACGAGCATGACGTTGAAGAGCGCGAAACCGCCCGGCATCAAATGAAGCGCATTGATCGGTCCGATGAGCCCCGAGACACCGAATCCGGCACTGATCGGCGTGCCTTCGATTCGAAGGATACCGGCGAGCGCACCGAGAATGGCCGCGTTCGCGAGCACGGGGAGCATCATGATCGGACGACGGATGAAGTTCGCCATCTGAATCTTCGGTGAACCGAGGAAGTGGGCGATTGACGTGCCGGTCGCGTTCATCTGCCACCCGGCGATCGCGAGCCCGAAACCGGCGGCGACGACACCGAGATTGGCCGCCCCGGCCGCGACGCCCGATAGGCTGATCGCCGTGGCGATCCCGACCGTCGAAATCGGCGAGACGATGATGAGCGAGAACGCCATCGCGATCAAGATGCCCATGACGACCGGTTGTAGTTCCGTCATCGTCATGATGATCGTCCCGACGTACGTCGTGATCTGTGAGATATACGTGAGCAGGAACGCGCCGATGCCTCCGGCGACGACGATGACCGTCATCGGCAAAACGAGTACCGTGTACGTCTTTAAGCGTGGTGACAGTTGCATGACGAGATACGTCGCGAGGGCCGCCGTCACACCGGCCGTGATGACGTCACCGATGCCGGCCATGAGGAAGGTACCTTCCTCAATGCGGATGGCACCGCTCCCGACGTGTGTCGCGATGCCGATCGTCCCGGCCTCGAGCGCCGTGCGGCCGAACTGCATGGCGACGGCGACCCCGATAATGACCGGGAGGAGGCGCATCGCGATCGTCGTCGCGTCTAAGATGAACTGGAGCGACGGAAAATACGGCAAGATGGCTTTCGTCAATTCACCGAGCAATGCGCTCGGAATGAGGGCAATCAAAATGGCAAGGCTGAGTCCGTTCAATACGTTCATCAAGAACTGTTTTCCGGTAAGTCGTTCTTCCGTCATGTCTTCTTCACCTATCCTTCTCTTTTACTGTTATGTACAAAAGCATTAAAGTTATTGACCATACTATGCCTCTTTCAGACGCACGTCAACCAGAAAAATGGAAGTATTCAGAATTTTTTCAAATCGAGCACAACTTTTGAATGTCGGGGCGAAGCTTCTTATAATCAGGAGAGAGGTGAGAAATATGGTGACAGACGGATTGTTATATATATACGCCCCAATGTGTGGTACATGCGCCGTAGCTGAGCGGATGCTCACGGTCGTCGAGGCGGTCGATCCTAATTTAAAGATTGAAAAACGCGATGCGAACTTCATCCCAAACGAGCTGGAAGCGTATCAAGTGATGAGCGTCCCGGCGCTCCTGAAGCTTGAAAATGGCCAAGTGACCGATCGAATCTATGCGTTCCAAAACGTGCAACACGTGCTTTCCTTCGTCAAGTGACGGAGGAACATTAGAATAATCTGAAAATTTTAAATAATCAGTTGACACAGAAAGTTCACGAATGGTATATTCATTACAACATCTTACTTGAACACAAAAATAGGACGCGATTTACTCGCGATCAAGACGTTCAGGCATCGCCGAACCACCCGCTTACGCGATTTTGAAGTGGACCTTCCCTTCGATTGTCCCCCAAAAAAATCAAGCGAAGGAATACAGACCGCGTAGCCGTTCGGTACATGTCAGGATTGGGTGATTGACGAGTAACATCCCCCATATTAAGGATGAATGCTCTGATCGGGCAAAAGGGGTTCATCTATGGGTTGTCCTTCCTGTGACTCAAGGTGCTACGTTCTGTGTCGTCTTCGGACGGCACCTTTTTTTATTTTTTCGCATAAAATAGTTTGACATGAAAATAATATGTCGCTATGATAAGGCTAATCGAATATACAACACTCTTATCAAGAGAGGCTGAGGGACTGGCCCTATGACGCCCAGCAACCGCGGAGCAATCCGAAATGGTGCTAATTCCAGCAAGGTGTATACCTTGGAAGATGAGAGCAATCGTTGTCCGTACCGATAAAGTACGCACGTTTGCTCAAACGTGCGTACTTTTTTTGTTGTCAGGAGGGAAAGGGATTGATTCAACTACGCAATGTGGCCAAATGGTACGACACGAAAAACGGTCGAGTCCAGGCGGTCGATGATGTGTCGCTTACAATCGAAAGCGGCGAAATTTTTGGAATTATCGGATATTCAGGGGCAGGGAAGTCGACACTCATTCGACTCCTTAACCGGCTCGAGTCACCTTCGAGCGGCACGATCGAGGTGGCCGGGAGTGAATTGACGAAGCTTAGTCCAAAAGAGTTACGAGGGGTTCGCAAAAACGTCTCAATGGTGTTCCAACACTTCAATCTACTCTGGTCGCGCACGGTCGCTGAAAACATCAGCTTCCCGCTCGAACTTATCGGGGTACCGGCAAGCGAGCGGAAACGCCGCGTCACCGAACTCGTCGAACTTGTCGGGCTCGCCGGACGTGAAGACAGTTACCCATCACAACTATCGGGTGGTCAAAAGCAGCGAGTCGGGATTGCCCGTGCGCTCGCTACGAATCCAGAAGTGCTCCTCTGCGATGAAGCGACGAGCGCGCTCGACCCGAAGACGACCGACTCGATTCTCGAGTTACTCGTCGACATCAATAAAAAGCTCGGCTTGACGATTGTGCTCATCACGCACGAGATGCATGTCATCCAAAAGATTTGTCATCGCGTCGCGGTCATGGAAGCAGGGAAAGTCGTCGAGATCGGGCAAGTCGCCGACGTGTTCCAACATCCGGAACAACCGATCACAAAAGAGTTCGTCAAACAGATCGGCGCGGTCGACGACATGTCGCTCACGTTCGAGCATTTGAAGGCGCGCTATCCGAGTGGTCAAATCGTCAAGCTCAAGTTCTTGAACGAGACTGCCGAACAGCCGATTCTCTCAGACGTCTTGAAGACGCATGATATCGGCTTCAACATCATCGGCGGGAACGTGACGCAGTCACAAGTCGGCGCGCTCGGGACGCTATTTATTCAACTGATCGGAGAGCCGGCTGAAGTCGAGCGGGCCATCGCCTCAATCCGATCGCAGGCAGTGGAAGTGGAGGTGGAAAGCGATGTTTCCTAACGTAGACTGGGAGATCATGCTCGAGGAGACGTGGCAGACGATTTATATGACGCTCGTCGCCGGTGGCGCAACGTTCGCCTTCGGTCTCGCACTCGGGATCATTCTTTATGTGACGAACGAACCGCTCATGATGAAGAATCGGACGATTTACACCGTCGTCAGTGCGTTCGTCAACGTGTTCCGTTCAATCCCGTTCATTATTTTGATTATCTTGCTCATCCCGTTCACGAAGATCGTCGTCGGCACGATCCTCGGTTCGACGGCGGCACTTCCGGCGCTCATCATCGGGGCGGCCCCGTTCTATGCACGGATGGTCGAGCTCGCACTTCGTGAGATTGACCGCGGTGTCATCGAGGCGGCCGAGTCGATGGGAGCAACGAAATGGCAAATCATCTATAAAGTCTTGTTCCCAGAGGCGCTCCCGGCCATCGTGTCGGGAATCACGGTCACACTCGTCGCGATCGTCGGTTATACGGCGATGGCGGGCGTCGTCGGTGGCGGTGGTCTCGGTAACTTGGCGTTCCTTGACGGGTTCCAGCGTTCGCGGAACGACGTGACGTTCGTCGCGACCGTCCTCATCTTAGTCATCGTCTTCGTGATTCAATTCATCGGAGACCGACTTGTCACAAGAATCGATAAGCGCTCTGCTTAATCAAATAAAAAACATTTGGAGGGTTCACACATGAAATCATGGAAAACAGTACTCGGTTTAACGGCAGCATCAGCACTCACAATTCTCGCGGCTTGCGGCGGCGGGGATTCAGAATCAGGCGCAGGTGGCGATGACAAGACGCTCGTCATCGGCGCATCGAACGTGCCACACGCAGAGATTTTGGAGCATGTGAAAGATGAATACGAAGCAAAAGGCTACAAGCTTGAAATCACGAAGTTCCAAGACTACGTCCTCCCGAACCGTACACTTGCGGACGGAGAGCTTGACGCAAACTACTTCCAACACGAGCCATACCTCGAGTCACAAATGGCTGAAAACAAAGATTATAAATTCGCATCAGCCGGTGGCGTCCACATCGAGCCGATCGGTGTCTACTCACAAGACTACGCCTCACTCGATGAGCTTCCAGATGGCGCTGAAATCATCATGAGCTCGTCGGTCGCAGACCATGGCCGTATCCTCACGATGCTCCAATCAGAAGGCTTGCTCACACTTGCAGAAGGCAAGACGGTCGACGCGACAGTCGCTGATATCGTCGACAACCCGAAAAACTTGACGTTCAAGACGAACGTTGAAGCGGCTCTTCTTCCGCAAGCGTACAACAACGGGGAAGGCGACGCCGTTCTCATCAACACGAACTACGCAATCGATGCCGGTCTCAACCCGCTCGAAGACGCCATCGCACTCGAAGGCGAAGACTCACCGTACGTCAACTTGATCGTCACACGTGAAGGCGACGAGAATGACGAGCGCGTCAAAGCACTCCTTGAAGTCCTCACATCAGAAGAGACACAACAGTGGATCTTAGAGGAATACAAAGGTGCCGTCGTACCGGTCAACCAATAATCACGCGAGGCTCGGGATATCCCGGGCCTTTTTTGTTTGGCGTGGTGTTCTTTCACAAAGAGAAGTACACTAATTATATGTAAGAAAAGGGGGGATTCGGATGAACATAAGACAGATTCATCCGCTGACGCTAGGCGTCTTGTTCGGTACGTTCTTTGCCCGGCTGTCGACTTTTTTCGTCATGCCATTTTTTGCGATTTATCTCGCGACGCTCGGTTTCTCGGCGAGCGTCATCGGAACGGTGTTCGCCGTCTCGGCCATTTCGGGATTGTTCATGAGCTTCTTCGGGGGGACGCTCTCGGACCGTCACGGACGGAAGCAGCTCATGCTGATCGGCATCGGCTTGAATGCGCTCACGTTCACCGGTTTCGCGCTCGCGACGGAACTCGTTTGGTTTTACATATTTTCCGTGCTCATGGGCGTGTCCCGTTCCTTTTTAGAGCCGGCGTCTCGCGCGCTCATCAGCGATACGACGAAGCCCGAGCAACGTGTCATCGTCTATAACGTCCGCTATTTCTTAATCAACATCGCCGCGGCGATCGGTCCGCTGCTTGCGGTCGTCTTGTCGCTCACCGGGGCGAAGAGCGCGTTCTTCGTCGTGACCGCTGTGTACGTCCTCTATGGCCTCATCATCACGTCGCTGTTCCGGAAGTATCCGTTTGAAGAGAGTGATGCGACGAAAGTTCGTCCGCGTTTGACAGAGACGTTCCGGGTGTTACGGGCGGACAAGACGTTTCGTTACGTCATCATCGGGATGATTTTCGCTATCATCGGTTACAGTCAATTCAACTCGACGCTACCGCAGTTCATCGCGTTCCATGACGGGTTCAGCGACGGCTCGCGGCTGTTCGCGTACTTGTTGACGGTGAATGCGATCACGGTGCTCATCGTGCAGTATCCGATTATGCGGTTCGGCATTCGCGTCTCGCCAATCAAATCGCTCTTCTTCGGGGTGGCGACGCTGTCGATCGGTCTCCTTCTCATCGGCTTCGCTTCGGAAGTGTGGGTGCTCTTCGTCGCCATGGTCATCTTCACGGTCGGGGAAGTGCTCATGTTCACGATGACGGACGTCTTGACCGACGAACTGGCGCCGGAACATTTACGGGGGACGTATTTCGGGGCGATGGGACTGACGGCGCTCGGGCAATCGGTCGGGCCGATTATCGGCGGACTGTTGCTCGACGGATTTAACAATGCGGCCTTGCCTGTATTTGGGAGTTTGGCCGTTGTCACGGCGTGCGGGGCGTTCTTCTTTATGGGGGCGTTCACGGAGCGGAAAGCAACATTGGCGCTCATTGAGGAAAAAGTTGGATAATATCTTGATTTCTCAATATTCCCATTCTCAATATTTATGTTTTTATTGAGAATGAAGAATAAGGTGAGTCGCTTGAAATAAAAAATTGCCTAGATTAAGATTAGAATATATCTAATCTACGCCACAAATGGCGAGAAAAACGGAAGGGGTATCCGAATGTCTAACGTACCACACATGAAAATTGATGACCTCCGCGTCTCAATCGAAGGAAAAGAGATTGTCAAAGGTCTTAATCTTGAAATTAAAGGTGGCGAGATTCACGCCATCATGGGTCCAAACGGAACGGGTAAATCAACACTCGCATCTGCACTTATGGGTCACCCATTGTATGAAGTAACAGGCGGAAGCGTCGATTTGAACGGCGAAGACGTGCTCGAGATGGAAGTCGACGAGCGTGCACAGGCGGGTATGTTCCTCGCCATGCAGTACCCTGCTGAAATCAGCGGTGTTACAAATGCAGACTTCTTGCGTTCAGCGATCAACTCGCGTCGTGAAGAAGGTCAAGAAATCTCGCTCATGAAGTTCATCCGTGAACTCGACGCGAAGATGGACGTTCTCGAAATCCCTTCAGAAATGGCGCACCGCTATTTGAACGAAGGTTTCTCAGGTGGAGAAAAGAAACGTAACGAGATTCTTCAAATGATGATGATCAAACCGAACATCGCGATTCTTGACGAGATTGACTCAGGTCTTGATATCGATGCACTCAAAGTCGTCGCAACGGGCGTCAACGAGATGCGTTCAGAAGAGTTCGGCTGCTTAATCATCACGCACTATCAGCGTCTCCTCAACTACATCGAGCCAGACTTCGTCCACATCATGATGGATGGGAAAATCGTTATGTCTGGCGGCAAAGAGCTCGCACAGCGACTCGAGGCAGAAGGTTACGACTGGGTGAAACAAGATCTCGGAATGACAGTAGACACAGAAGCGTAAGGAGGCTGTACGATGACCGTACAATTTGAATTGGATGCGCAAGCATTGTCGGCACGTGCAGAGGCGCTCGGAGGACCTGCTTGGATGGTCAACCGTCGTAAAGAAGCAGCAGAACTCGCGCCGACTCTCGCTTTGCCGAAAGTTGAAAAGATTAAAATTGAGAAATGGGATTTCACAAGCGGCGACGTGGAGCTCGCGAAGCTCGACGGCCTCACGCCTGAAATCGAGGCACTGTTAGGAGACCATCGTACGAACGTGCTCGTTGAACGCAACGGTCATGTCGTCTATAACGAACTCCAAGTGCCAGAAGGCGTCTTGTTCATGGGAATCAAAGAGGCGATGGACCAACATCCGGACCTCGTCGAGAAATATTTCATGACCGAAGGCGTCCGTGTCGACGAAGAGCGCTTGTCAGCTTTGAACGCGGCCTTGATGAACGGCGGCGCATTCTTATACGTCCCGAAAAACGTACAAGTGAAAGACCCGCTTCAAGCCATCTTCACGATGGAACAAGCGAACGGTGCCCTCTATCACCACACAATCGTCGTGGCAGATGAAGGCAGTGAAGTGACGTTCATCGAGAGCTTCCTTTCGAACACGAACGAGCCGCACACGGTCAACGCCGTGACGGAAGTGTTCGCTGCGGCGAATGCGAAAGTCGTCTTCGGTGGCGTCGATCAACTCGCTGAGTCAGCGCTCACGTTCATGAACCGTCGCGGTGTCGTGTACGAGAACGCTCGTCTCGAGTGGGCCCTCGGTCACATGAACGATGGGAACTCGGTCGTGGAGACGAAGACACACCTCGTCGGCGACAACACGTTCTCGGATACGAAAGCTGTCACGATCGGTCGTGGCGCACAGAAACAAAACTTCAACATCCGGACGGACCATTTCGGGAAGTCGTCAGAAGGATTCATCTTGATTCACGGCGTCCAAAAAGATTCGGCGACAGCCATCTTCAGCGGAACGTCGATGATTCACCACGGTGCCTCGAAGTCGAACGGTGTCCAAACGGAGCGCGTCTTGATGCTCTCTGAAAAGGCACGCGGCGATGCGAACCCGATCCTTCTCATCGATGAAGATGATGTCATGGCCGGTCACGCCGCGTCAGTCGGTCGTGTCGACGACATTCAACTTTACTACTTGATGAGCCGTGGTTTGTCACGTCAAGAAGCGGAACGTCTCATCATTCACGGGTTCTTGAACCCGGTCGTCGAGCAACTCGCGATTGAGTCGGTCAAAGACCGTCTCCGTGAAGTCATCGAAGGGAAAGTGCGCTAACATGATTGATGCCTCGATTCGTAACCAATTCCCGATTTTACATCAGGAAATCAACGGTCACCCGCTCGTCTATCTCGACAGTGCGGCAAGCTCGCAAAAACCGCTGGCTGTCATCGAGGCGATCGAGGAGTATTACAAGCGTAACCATTCAAACGTGCACCGTGGCGTCCATACGCTCGGGACACAAGCGACGGATGCGTATGAAGGCGCACGCGAACGTGTTCGCGCCTTCATTAATGCAGCAGTCGCCGAAGAAATCATCTTCACGCGCGGGACGACGACGGCACTTAACCTCGTCGCATCGAGTTACGGGGATGCAAACGTCGGTGAAGGGGACGAAATCGTCCTCACACCGATGGAGCATCACGCCAACCTCATTCCGTGGCAGCAACTCGCGAAACGAAAAGGGGCGACGCTCCGTTACGTCGAGTTGACACCGGACGGTCGGGTGACACTTGAAGCGGTCGAGGCGGTCTTGTCGGACCGGACGAAGATTGTCGCCATGAGTCACGTCTCGAATGTGCTCGGGACGATTAACCCAATCGCGGACGTCGCGAAGCTCGCCCACGAGAAAGGTGCGGTCATGGTCGTCGATGCGGCACAGAGCGCACCACACCGGAAGCTCGACGTGCAGGCGCTCGACTGTGACTTCCTCGCCTTCTCAGGCCATAAGATGCTCGGTCCGACCGGGATTGGCGTCTTATATGGGAAGAAAGCGCTCCTTAAACAGATGGAGCCGGTCGAGTTCGGCGGCGAGATGATCGATTACGTCGATTTATATGAGTCGACGTGGAAAGACATTCCGTACCGTTTCGAGGCGGGTACACCGATTATCGCCGGTGCCGTCGGGCTCGCCGCTGCCATCGACTTCTTAGAAGACCTCGGTCTCGAGAACATCGAGGCACACGAGCGGGCGCTCGCATCGTACGCGATTGAGCAGATGAAGACGATTGAAGGCATCGAGATTTACGGACCGGAGGAACGGGTCGGGCTCGTCACGTTCAACCTAGGTGACGTGCACGCTCACGACCTCGCGACCGTCCTCGATATGCAAGGGATCGCGGTCCGGGCCGGTCACCACTGTGCCCAGCCGCTCATGCGCCTTTTAAAGCAATCCTCGACGGCCCGGGCGAGCTTCTACTTGTACAACACGAAAGAAGAAGTCGACCGTTTCATTGAAGGACTTCGTCAAACGAAGGAGTATTTCAACTATGAGTTTTAACAATCTTGACATGTTGTACCGACAGGTCATCATGGATCACTATAAAAACCCAAGGAACCGTGGCGTCATCGAAGATGGCGTGACGGTGGACTTGAACAACCCGACATGTGGGGATTCACTCCGGCTCCAGCTTCAAGTCGAAGACGGAATCGTGAAAGACGCCAAGTTCGAAGGGGAAGGCTGCTCGATCAGTCTCGCCTCCGCGTCGATGATGACTCAAATCGTGAAGGGGAAATCTGTAGACGAGGCACTTCAATTGGCAGACATCTTTTCACAGATGGTCCAAGGGAAAGACTATGATACAGAAACGTTCGACCTAGGCGACATTGAAGCGTTGTCTGGCGTCTCAAAGTTTCCGGCTCGCATCAAGTGCGCCACGCTCGCGTGGAAAGCGCTTGAAAAGGGAGTCGACGAGGAAGCGTAAGTAGAAGGAGGAGACCGATATGGCAAAAAACATGCCTGACATTGGCGATTATAAATATGGCTTCCATGACCGAGACATCTCGATTTTCCGTTCAGGCCGCGGCTTGACGAACGAAATCGTAGAAACGATCTCGAACATGAAAGAAGAACCGGCTTGGATGCTCGAGTTCCGTTTGAAATCACTCGAGCAGTTCCGCAAGATGCCGATGCCGACATGGGGCGGCGACTTGTCTGCACTTGATTTCGATGAGATCACGTACTACGTCAAACCGTCTGAGAAGACGGAACGTTCGTGGGACGAGGTACCGGAAGAAATCAAGACGACGTTTGATAAGCTCGGGATTCCAGAAGCAGAGCAAAAATATTTGGCAGGTGTCTCGGCTCAGTACGAGTCAGAGGTCGTCTACCACAGCATGCAAGAAGACTTTGAAGCGAAAGGTGTCATCTTTAAAGATACAGACACGGCGCTCAAAGAAGACGAAGCACTTTTCCGTGAGTACTTCGGCAAGTTGATTCCGCCGACGGACAACAAGTTCGCCGCGCTCAACTCGGCCGTCTGGTCTGGTGGCTCGTTCATCTACGTACCAAAAGGCGTGAAACTCGAGCAACCGCTCCAAGCGTATTTCCGCATCAACTCGGAAAATATGGGGCAGTTCGAGCGGACGCTCATCATCGTCGACGAAGGCGCATCGGTTCATTACGTCGAAGGATGTACGGCACCTGTCTACACGACGAACTCGCTCCACTCGGCGGTCGTTGAGATCTTCGTCAACAAAGACGCATACTGCCGCTATACGACGATCCAAAACTGGGCGAACAACGTCTACAACTTGGTCACGAAGCGTGCCATCTGTGAAGCGGGCGCGTCGATGGAATGGATCGATGGCAACATCGGTTCGAAATTGACGATGAAATACCCGGCCGTCATCTTAAAAGGTGAAGGTTCACGTGGGATGACGCTCTCGATCGCCCTCGGTGGTAAAGGCCAACACCAAGACGCCGGCGCGAAGATGATTCACCTCGCACCGAATACGTCGTCGTCCATCGTCTCGAAGTCGATCTCGAAACAAGGCGGAAAAGTATCGTATCGCGGAATCGTCCATTTCGGACGTAAGGCGAAAGGTGCCCGCTCGAACATCGAGTGTGACACGCTCATCATGGACAACCAGTCGACGTCAGACACGATCCCGTATAACGAGATCTTGAACGACCAGGTGTCACTCGAGCACGAAGCGAAAGTCTCAAAAGTGTCAGAAGAGCAACTCTTCTACCTTATGAGCCGTGGTATCTCGGAAGAAGAAGCGACGGAAATGATCGTCATGGGCTTCATCGAGCCGTTCACGAAAGAATTACCGATGGAATATGCCGTCGAAATGAACCGTCTCATCAAGTTCGAGATGGAAGGGTCGATTGGATAATCCATTCATGCAACCAGCGAAGGTAACCTTCGCTGGTTTTTTTGTATAATCAAATAAGGAGGGCTGTCATATGAAGCGATTTCAGTTAGAGTCCAAAACGTTAGTGGCATTCATGTATGACATTCGTGTGCGGTGTCCGCAATGTGAGCAGCGTGCAGACATTGTGATGAAGGAATCGTTACGCCTCAGTTGTCTCGCTTGCGGATATGGGCGTGTGTATACGGAAGGAGTTTATCGAACGGGTGGCGGCGCGTTCGATCCTTTCTTTCGGTTATCGCTTTATTTGCAGACAAATTGCTGTGGACACGTCCTTTGGGCTTACAACCGAGACCATCTTGCTTATATGAGAGCGTACGTGGAAGCGGATATTCGGACGAGTGACGGGGAGAACAGCAGTGTCGAGAGTCGTTTGCCCAAGTGGATGAAGCAAAAACATAACCGAGAAGACGTGTTGCGAGCCATCAAGCGTTTAGAGGTTGTATGTGAGAAGGGATGAACCGGGATGGACCGACAAAAACGACTACATGAAATTAAAAAGCGGCAATTGACATCAGTGATGAATAAGACAAAGTGGGAGGAACTGAGACGAACGGTAGCACCTACATTTTTATCCGATGTTCCTTGTCAAATCAAGTACGTATTGGAAGACACACCAAGCCCTGAATTTTTATCTAAGACGGCTGATTTTTCAGCTGATTGGGATGAGGGCTTTCCTTATCCTACCGCTTCAATCGAATGGATGCGGATTCTACCTATCGTCAAAGAAGCTCGTGGGTATATCATTGAACCAGAGATTCATGATGTAACAGATGAATTTCATCACATATTGAGACGACTAAAGATACCTTTTGTAATGGAAGGTGAGATTATTTGTATTTTTGGTTATGTTCGAGATACAGGGATTTTCGAAAGAGGGGAGAATTAAAGCATGTATGAAGATATAGGTGGCGGACGAGTCGAAATCACAGAGCAGTTAACAAAGTCGGAAGTACTAGAACTTATAAGAAAATGACGAGCACGTTCGAATTCAAAAATATGGTATATTTAAATAAAATTGAGCGAATAAGTTCGAAGAAAGTCAGGTGACACTGTGCAACTTTCCATTCAAGCCAAAGGCAAACACGTAGACGTATTATCCTATTTACTCGCAAAAAATCCAAATAACTTATATGAACGCAATGAAAACGGTCATCTTGTCCGTATGTTCTTTAATCGCTTTGAGGCTGAGCATGTGGACGTCACATTTTTTGTGACGCCTGACCCGATTGAGCTTTCCCGTAATAATGCTGGGCAATATGACATCACTTCGTACATAAATGACCGAGAGTTCGCCGTGAGTAGTATTTTTTGTTCGTTACTACGAACTGCCCTTGGTACGGCACTAAACGGGAAACCGAAACCGGAATATACAGAATGGGTAGATCATCCATTTTCAATGGATCTTTCTGTCGGTCCGATTGCAAGTGCGTTAAGTGATGAGGCGATTCGTGGGTTGTTCGAACCGCTAGGCTATCAAGTCGATTTCATCTATAGCGAATCAGGCTACGAGTTAGACAAAACAAAAAGGCGGTCCGCCCGGATGCTACGACTTTCTGGGTTGACGACGCTTCAAGCCGCGTTGCGACAACTTTATGTGTTGATTCCTGTCATGGACAACTATAAGCATTATTATATCGACGAAAAAGAAGTTGAAAAACTGAAGCGCTACGGAGAAGGATGGTTGGATGATCATCCACAACGTTCGTTCATTTTAAAACAAG
Source organism: Exiguobacterium sp. s150 (assembly GCF_018618435.1). NCBI lineage: Bacteria > Bacillati > Bacillota > Bacilli > Caryophanales > Exiguobacterium > Exiguobacterium sp. s150. Next base: position 163,664 of record NZ_JACSMC010000002.1, read on the forward strand.
CCTTGCGCTTTAAAGAAGTGTATCGTCTTGTCGAGGAAGAAGCGACGACACAAGCACCAAAAGTCGATCGTCAGCGGTTGAACGATATGCGCTATGAGACAATCATTGAAAAAGTCCGTTCCTTGACCGAGCGGCGCATCGTGGTTGATATGGGCGCTGGGGAAGGAAAACTGGCTAGCCGACTCGGGTTCGTTCCAGGAATCGATACCATTTATGCCGTTGAACCGTCTGAGCGGGAACGTCTCAAAGCTTTAAAACGTTATGAGAAAAATGCCGAAGACCCGAGCTTCAAGCCGCCACTCTCGATGTTTGGTTCGCTCTTTTATGTCGATGATCAGTTACGTGGCGCAGACGTGATGATTCTTTGTGAGGTCATCGAACATATCGATGAAGACCGAATCCCTAAGATGATGACGACACTATTGAATCTTTATCGACCGAAGACTCTTTTCGTGACGACACCAAATCGTGAGTATAACGAGGTGTATGGGCTCGACTCGTCGTATCGTCATCCGGATCATCGCTTCGAATGGACAAGATCTGAGTTTATATCTTTTTGTGAGACGCAGGCCGAACGATTCGGCTACACATGTACATTCAGTGGGATTGGGGACAGCCATCCGACATTCGGAGAGCCAACGCAACTCGCCGAATTTACGAGAAAGCAGGTGTTGTAATGCACATTCAACTCCCTTATGCAGGAATTGTCTTATTGATTGGCCCATCAAATAGTGGAAAGTCGACATGGCTCAATCAATTAATTGAAATTGAAATCATTCGTCCGAGCGAAGTCGTTAGTTCTGATGATTATCGCAAGCTCGTAGGAGATGTCGAACATATCGATTGGAAAGGTCATCCTCCGGACGAAGCCGATTCGCTCTTTGAGACGTACCAAGATATCTCGACAGAGGCGTTCGCTCTTATGACCTTGCTCATCGAAGCGAGAGCGCGGCTTAACAAATTAACAATCATCGATGCGACACATCTGTATGCGTCAGATCGAAAAAAATATATCGAACTGGCCCATCGCCTCCATCAGCCGATCTATGCGCTCGTTTTGGATATCGCGCAACCAATTTTGTTGGAGCGAGATCGATTGCGCGACTTTCCTCGTGGGGGACGACGCGTCAAACAACAAGTTCAAGTGTTCAATCGTGAAAAAAGGACCATCAAGCGGGAAGGATTCAATCAAATTCACGTCATTTCAGACGTGAGTCAAGTGAACGTCGAGCGTGAAAATATGAATCCGCTGCATCTTTCTTCGGAGCGCGGAATCGATGTGATAGGGGACATTCACGGATGTTTCGATGAATTTCTTGAGCTGTTGGAACGATTAGGTTATCGCCCAAACGATGAGGGGTTATACGTGCATCCAGAGGGACGAGTTTTCTTATCTCTCGGTGATATTATGAGCCGTGGACCAAAGTCACTTGAGACGATCGAGTTCTTCATTCGTCATGTCGAAGCTGACATCGCACACATGATTGATAGCAATCACGGCTGGAAAGTGTTTCGTTGGCTTGAAGGGCGAAACGTGACGATGAAGCATGGAGATGAGCTGTTTGTCGAGGAACTTCAAATGTATGAGAAGCAGAAAGGGTCTGACGCGACGGAAACATTAAAATCTTCAATGAAACGGTTGTTAAAGCATGCTCCCTCGCACTATGTTTTGACAAAACAGGATATTCCGACAGCGGTCTGTGTACATGCGGGAATCCGGGACGAGTTCATCGGGAAGACTTCACGGGACATTAGTGATTTTTGTCGATATGGCGACAATGAAGGATTTGATGAGGCGGGTAAGCCGATCCGAAAAGATTGGACGGTGCAACACAAATCGAAGACGTTAATCATTTGGGGCCATGACCCACGACCGCGACCGCTACGCCTCAATCACACCATTAACATTGACCAAGGGGTTGTCTTCGGAGGACGGTTAACGGCGTTTCGTTATCCGGAACAAACAATTGTTCAAGTCGAGGCGAAGCAAGACTACGCGCAAGTAGACGACAACCCGCTCGTGACGCTAGAAGCGAAACGATTAGACCCGCCAAATATCGGGAAGCTTATGAATGGTTATACGGTTGACACGGAAGCGTTCGGTGAGATTCGTGTATCGAAAGAAACGGCACTCCCATCGATTGATCTCGTCTCACATCATACGGTCCCCCTTGAAGAGCTCGTCTACATTCCACCAACGATGAGCCCGACACCAAAGCCGTCTGAAGAGGAAGACTATCTCGAGCACCCGAATGAAGCGATTGCCTATTATCGAGAACATGGCATCACACGATTAATCGCCGAAAAGAAACATATGGGGAGTCGCGCCATTCTTCTACTATTTAAAAATGAGGATGCTGCAGAGAAGGCGATTGGTCGTCGAACGAAAGGAATCATTTATACTCGTTCTGGTAGAAAGTTTTTTGAACGTGAACAAGAACACGAGATTGTCTCGCGACTTCATCAATCGTTAACAACACATGACTACTTCACGACGTATCAGACTGACTTTGTTTTACTCGATGCTGAAATTTTGCCTTGGAACTTGAAAGCACGAGAGTTAATTCGGAATCAGTACGCCCATGTGGCGGAACAGGCGTTACTTGATCGGAAGCAATTGCAACAAACGCTTGAATCCGCTGTCGACCATGTGGAGGGTATTCAGGACTGGTTCACTGAAGTCAATCAAAAACTGGAACAAGCGGAGACGTTCAAGCAGGCGTTCCAAACGTATTGTTGGGATGTTGAAGAAATCGATTCGATTCAAATTGCACCGTTTCATGTCTTAGCCCATAGCGAAGAAACCTTTTTCAATCAGTCACATGAATGGCATATGAGTATGAATCAAAAGTTAGCGGAGATGGATGACTTATTTCTAGCAACCGATTATAAAATAATTGAAGATACAGATAGCGCAAACGATGTAATCGAGTGGTGGAAAACGATGACGGAAGACGGTCATGAAGGAATCGTCATCAAGCCGGAGCGGTTCATGACGAAGGTAGACGGGAAACTGATTCAGCCAGCAATCAAAGTCCGTGGACGGAAGTATTTATCCATCATCTATGGGATGGATTACTTAGAGCCTGACAACTTGAAACGTTTGAAGAAACGAAACGTCTCAAAAAAGCAAAAGCTGGCATTACGTGAATTTGCGCTCGGAATGGAAGGCATCAAACGTTTTGTTCATCGTGAATCGCTTGAACGGTATCATGAATGTGTGTTGGCCACATTGGCGATGGAAGCTGAACCGGTAGATCCACGCCTGTAACGATAGAGGAGGGTTTATATATGGAAACGATTGATCCAAAAGACATCACCCGCATCGCCGTCGTCGGCGCTGGCTGGGTCGGTATTAGTTTCGCTTACCAACTGTCTACGGCAGCACTCTGTGAGGAACTCGTCTTAATCGACTCCAATCACGCCAAGGCCGAAGGGGAGGCGATGGACCTGAACCACGGCATCTCGTTCGCCCCGAGCCCAGTCCGGATTTGGGCAGGAGACTATTCAGACTGTCGGGATGCAGACATCGTCGTGATCACGGCCGGTGCCGCTCAGAAGCTCGGACAAACGCAAATGGACCTCGCGGAACAAAACGCGACGGTCGTCCGAGACGTCACAAATCAAGTGATGGCGAGCGGATTTGATGGCATCCTCGTCGTCGCGACGAACCCGGTAAACGTCATGGCGCACGTCGCCTGGAAAGCGTCCGGTTTACCGAAACGCCGGGTCATCGGCTCAGGGACCGTCCTCGACACGGCGCGGCTTCGCTACAAGGTCGGCGAGTACTTCGACTTGTCCCCACGCAACTGCCACGTCTATTATTTGGGCGAACACGGCGCCGGAGGCTTCGTTGCATGGGACAATGCACGGATTTATGGGAAGTCGATTGCCCAACTCTTAGCAGAGAATGACCAGTATAGCCAAGCGGACTTGGACGACATTTATCAACGCGTCCGCGACGCCGCCAATCAAATTATCGAATATAAGAGTGCGGCCTATTATGCGATAGGGCTTGGTCTGCTTCGTATCGTTCGGGCCGTCGTCCGAAATGAAAATTCGGTCGTCACGATTGGAGCGCATCTCGACGGCGAATACGGGGCATCGGGGCTCCACATCGGAGTACCGGCCTTAATCGACCGGACTGGGATTCGTCAAATCATTGAGATTGATTTGACGGAGGACGAGCAACAACAATTCAATGCTTCGGTGGGACGGATTCAACGCGCCATCGCGAACGTGGAATAAGAAAGGCCCGATTGCTTGGCAATCGGGCCTTTTGTTACGACGCGTTCTCTTCGGCGACGTCTTTCTTATAGTATTTCTCTGACGTGAAGAACTCGGTCGTCAGTCGCTTCACTTCACCGCTCAAGAGCAAGACGGCAATCATGTTCGGGATGAGGATCATTGCGAGCATCAAATCGAGGAAGTTCCAAATCACTTGGGCTCCACCGATCGCACCGATGACGATGGATGCGATGTAGACGATCTTCATGAAGAAACCTGCCTTCAATCCGAATAAATACTCGGCTTGGCGTGAGCCGTAAAAGATGATGACGATAATCGTCGACAAGACGAAGAAGATGAGTGAGATGGTGACGAGTAGACTGCCTGTATACCCAAAGTATTCACGGAACGCGATTGTCGTCAACGCAGCTGGATCACTCATTGCTCCGTCACGTGTCCAGACACCTGATGACAAGACAACGAAGGCTGTCGTACTACAAATGATGAGCGTATCAATGACGATTCCAATAACCGCCCAGAAACCTTGACGCACCGGATGATCGGTTTGCGCAGCCGCATGGGCGATTGGCGCCGTACCAAGCCCGGCTTCGTTCGAGTAAAGTCCGCGGGCAAAGCCCCAACGAATCGTCTCAGCGACAGCAGCACCTGCAAAACCACCGAGTGCGGCCATCGGCTGGAACGCATACGAGAAGATGAGTCCGAGCACGTCTGGAATTTGCGTGATGTTCATCAAAACGATGACGAGTCCGGCACCGACATACACGAGCGCCATGACGGGAACAACGATTTCCGTAACTTTTGCGATCCGTTTCAACCCACCAAATACGACGACACCGACAAGCGCTGCGACGAGGAGTCCTGTGATCAACGTGTTGCCGTTGAACGTCTCGCGCACGGCTGAGCTGACGGCGTTGCCTTGTACCATGATGCTCGGAATAAGTTCAATCATGAGCGCGAAGGCGAACCATGAGGCGAGCCATTTCATGTTCAACCCTTTCGCCATGTAATAGACCGGTCCGCCAACGAACTCACCGGCCTCATTTTTCTCGCGATAGCGGACAGCGAGGACGCTCTCGGAGAATTTGATGGCCATTCCGACGACGGCGATGACCCACATCCAAAAAATCGCACCCGGTCCCCCGAACATAATCGCTGCTGGTACACCGATGATGTTCGCGGCACCGACTGTTGAAGACAAGGCAGATGTCAAGGCTTGTCGTGGACTGATGTCACCTTCACCTTTTGGTTTTTTGAACACACTGCCGAACGTTTGCTTCACTATGTATAACGGGTATCGAAATTGGAAAAAACCTAATCTAATCGTGAGAAAGATACCAGACAAGACGAGAAGGGAGATGATCGGGACACCCCAAAGCCAATCTGAAAATGTGGTCACGCTGTTAATTAGTACATTCACCGAATCACTCCTGTTCCATTATTTTACTTATATATTGTTTCCTATCTCACTTGCGATTAAACCTGAATGCTTGAATAAAAGGAGGAGAACTTATATGACGATTGCGAAACGTCTCATCGTATCCGGGCGCGTCCAAGGTGTCGGGTTCCGTTACTTTACCCAATCGACCGCGCTCGCATATAAAGTGAAAGGATGGGTTCGCAACTTGAGTGACGGAACAGTTGAGATTCATGCCGAGGCGGAGGAGGAACAGTTCGACTCGTTTAAACAGGCGTTACGAGACGGGAATCGTTTCGTCGGGGTCGAACGAATCGAGGAAACAGATATAGCTGAAGAAGGGCATCAAAAATTCGATATCCGTTATTGACCAATTGTTCAACAAATTCCAATATAACGGCTTGACAACTGGGCTTGCTCTCTCAAACGAGGGAGCTTTTTGTGATGAAAAATCCACTTTCCCAAAAAATAAACATCTTTTTTACGGATAGGGTGGTCAAAAAAAGTAAAGTGTGTATAATGAAATAGACCAAGCGCTTATTTGTCAGAAAATTTAGTCATTTATCACGAATGTTTACACGGAAGGTATTACAATGTATGTGGAGGTAGTTGTATGAAAAAATCGACATTATTCCCGTTAGCGTTTACGATTTTCGCGTTATTCTTCGGGGCCGGGAACTTACTGTTCCCACCGATGCTAGGGGCAATGGCGGGTGAGAACCTCATTCCGGCCATGATTGGCTTCGTCATTACTGGCGTTGGTCTCCCACTCCTAGCACTCTTCGCGGTTGCGCGAGTCGGTGGAGGGTCTGATCAAATCGCTCGGTATATTCCGAAGCGACTAGCGCTCCTTTTGACGGGACTAATGTACGTGGCAATCGGACCGTTCTTCGGGATTCCACGGACGGCAGCCGTCACGTATGAGATGGGACTTGCGCCGTTCTTAAGTGCACCATCGACGCTCACGCTCGCTCTCAGCTCAACTGTCTTCTTCGGATTGACATTCTTCTTGACGCTCCGTGCTCAGAAGTTGATTGAAATCATCGGTCGCATCATCACGCCAATCCTCCTGCTCTTGCTTGCGGCGATTGGAATCACGAACTTCGTGGCTCCTCTCGGGACGCCGTCAGCTCCGGCAGCAGGCTACGAGACGTGGATTGGAGCGCTCGGTGAAGGGTTCAAACAAGGGTATTTGACGATGGACGTCTTCGGCGCTCTCGTCTTCGGGGCCATCGTACTCGTCACGCTTAAAGCGAACGGGATGTCTGATCAAAAAGAAGCGTCTTCGCTTCTTCGTACGTCAGGAATCCTTGCTGTCACGTGTTTGATGCTCGTCTATATCTCGCTCGGCTCAATCGGTGCGAATATGGCAGGCGTCACAGGGGCGACAGACGGTGCGACATTGCTTCAAACGTTTGCTGGCTCTTCATTCGGTCAAGTTGGGATGCTCGCTCTTGGAGCAACCGTGTTCCTCGCTTGTTTGACGACAGCAGTTGGCCTGATCACAGAGTTCTCTCGTTTCATCAGCACGACGTTTAAGTCGCTTAAGTACTATCAAGTCGTGATCGCAACGACACTATTCGGCTACTTGATTTCTCTCGTCGGACTCAATACGTTGATTCAAATCGCCGTACCACTTCTCATTCTTTTATATCCAGTTATGATTGCACTCGTCCTCGTCTCAATCACAGAACGACTTCAACGCAACCCTCATGTTGCAATGAAAGCGACCGTATACACGGCGCTCGTGCTCTCGCTTTTCGAGACGGCGCATGGTTTACAGCCGTCAGCTGTGACGGCTTGGATCACGAACTTGCCAATGGCTGAGATCGGGCTCGCCTGGGCAGTTCCGACGTTAATCGTCTACGTAATCACGTTGTTTCTTCCGAAACGACAATCGCGTGAGCGACTCGTCCAATCACGCATCTCATAATTGAGTCGAACCCATCCTCTGGTCAAGGATGGGTTTTTGCTGTCTTATCGTTTGCTCATTCCAATCCTGAACAAGTAAAATGAATAGGTGAAAAGGAAGTGACAAACGTTGACTAAAAAACAAAATAAACAATTGGCGATTCTCATGCTCAACATGTTCATCGCCGTCGCAGGTTTCGGAATCATCATTCCGATTATCCCTGACTATTTGAAGATGATCGGCGAAGGCGGGACGGCTGCCGGGCTGATGATTTCCGTCTTTGCCGGTGCGCAGCTGCTCATGTCGCCGGTAGCCGGGAAGTGGGCCGATGTGTACGGCCGGCGTCCGATGATTATCGCCGGATTGATCGGCTTCACGATTTCGATGGGTGTCTTTTACTTATCTGATAACTTGACCGTCTTACTTATTTCTCGGGCAATCGGGGGTGTCGGGGCAGCACTTCTCATCCCGGCCATCTTTGCCTACGTCGCGGATATCACAACGCTCAAGCAACGGGCGAAAGGGAACAGTTATATTTCCGCGGCAATGTCGCTCGGGATTGTCATCGGACCAGGAATCGGCGGCTTCTTTGCCGAGTTCGGATTGAAAGCGCCGCTGCTCTTGTCGGCAATCGTCTCATTCGTCGCCGTCATCTCGTCCATCATTCTTTTGAAAGAACCGGATCGAGAAATCGTACCAGTCACGTCCGACACCGAATCGCTGCCGCGCCAGCTGATCTCTTCAACGAGGAAACCTTATTTCTTCGTCCTCGTCATCAACTTGGTCATGGCGTTCGGGCTCATGGCCTATGAATCCGTGCTCGGCTTGTTCGTGAGCGAGACGTTCAGCGCGACACCGCAACAGATTGCGGTCATGATCACGGGGACGGGTATCGTCAGCGTCATCGTGCAACTGTTCGCCGTCGATCGGCTCGTGTCATTGTTCGGGGAAATCAAAGTCGTCCTCATCTTCATCATGCTCGCGGCGCTCGGCTTCTTGTTCTCGCTGTTTGCGGGGTCATATGCCATTTTCTTCGCCGTCACGCTGATCATCTTCTTGTCGACGTCCATCCTTCGTCCAGTGCTCAACACGCTCGTATCGAAAATGGCCGACAAAGAACAAGGGTTCGCGATGGGGATGAATAACGCCTATATGAGTATCGGAAACATCGTCGGCCCGACGCTCGCTGGCATTGCATTTGATATTGATATGCGCTATCCGTTCATTATGGGTCTCACCTTACTCTTAATCACGTTCGGGGGGACGCTGAACTGGACCAAACGGAAACGGGTCGCTACGTTCGAACAGTAAACGGAGGAGGGATGAACGATGATTTATATCGGTGTGACCGGGTGGGGAGACCATGATCTCCTCTATACGACCCCGGAAGAACGAAAACATAAACTGTCGACTTATGCCGGGCATTTTCCAACCGTAGAAGTGGATTCCTCGTTCTATGCGATTCAACCGGTCAAAAATTATGAGAAATGGAATCATGAGACACCGGACACGTTTCAGTTCGTCGTCAAAGTTTCCAGGGAAATGAGCGGACATGACCGAGAACCGAAATTGCCGCTCACCGAAATCTTCGAACGGTACCGGACTTCGGTCGAACCTTTGAAACAGGCCGGGAAGTTACGAGCAGTACTCGTTCAGCTCCCACCGTGGTTCGATGTTTCGAAACCGCATCTCGACTATTTGCGGACGATTCGCGCAGAGCTCGCCGACTATGAGGTCGCTATCGAGTTTCGCAACCCGACTTGGTTCTCTGAGGCGTTCCGGGACCGGACGCTCGCCTTCTTGACCGAGCAACGGTTCATCAATACGATTTGTGACGAACCGCAGACAAAAGAGAGCAGTATCCCGTTCGTCCCGGTCGTGACCCATCCATCGGTCGCTGTCGTCCGTTTGCATGGACGAAACACTGCGGGTTGGCTCCGAAAACCGGGAATGACGAGCCAGGAATGGCGTCACGTCCGATGTTTGTACCGCTATAGTGAAGAAGAGTTGCAACAGTTGGCAGAAGCGCTTAAAAAAGTCGACGAAGATGCAGAGGAAGTGTACGTGTACTTCAACAACAACTCGGCCGGCGACGCTGTACCGAACGCGAAGCGCTTGATTGAGATTCTCGGTACCGAGTATGAACTTGCGCCGAGCCAAATCAGTTTGTTTTAAAAGAAAGGAGCGGCCATGGATACGATTTCGATTTTTCATTACAACGATTTACATTCAACCTTTCATGCGTGGCCACAACTCGTTTCGTTTTTAAATGAACGCAGACAGGCGGACACGCTCGTCTTTGACCTTGGCGACCATGCCGACCGGACGAACCCGGCAACGGAAGTGACGAAAGGACACGCCAACGTTCGCCTACTCAACGAAATCGAACCGACAGCGGTGACGATCGGCAATAACGAAGGCATCACGTTCCCGCACGATTGGCTCGACGCCTTGTATGAGGATGCGACGTTCCCGGTACTTCTTTCGAACGTATACCATCAAGACGGGACACGTCCGGATTGGGTGACGGAAACCCTCGTCTTAGAACGGGCCGGTATGCGAATCGGCCTGTTCGGGGTGACGGCGCCATATGAGGAGCTATATCCCGAACTCGGCTGGCAAGTCGAGTCGCCGCACGAGGCGACCGCCCGCTCGCTCGAGTTGCTCGCGGACTGCGATATCATCGTCGCGTTGAGCCATCTCGGTTTCTATGCCGATGAACGGCTCGCCACGGCGTTCCCGCAACTCGACGTCATTTTAGGGGCGCATACGCACCACGTGCTCGATGACGGTGTCGTGAAGAACGGCGTCTTAATCGCCCAGGCCGGGAAATTTGGCAAGTACGTCGGGGAAGTGACATTGACGGTTGACTCGGGGCGCGTCATAGCGAAGCGGGCTACCCTACACGATCTATCCGACCGCCCGTTCGATGGACCGACAGAGCAGACGCTACGACAGGAATACATAGAAGCGCAACGATTATTGGACGTGACCGTCGCCGTGACGCCAGGTTATGCGTCGGATTGGTTTGGTCCATCTCCAATCGCCGAGCTGTTGGCGGACGGGCTGACGGAATGGTGTGATGCCGAGGCTGGCGTCATCCCGTCCGGTGTATTGCTCGACCGGTTACCGCCGGGCGATGTGACGCTCGATATGCTACATCGGATTTGTCCGCACCCGATCAACCCGTGTGTGCTGACGCTCGACGGGACGACGCTCATCCGCTTTTTAGAGGACGTACATGAAGAGGCGTTCACTTCCATGCACGTCCGTGGTCTCGGATTTCGCGGGACCGTGCTCGGGCTGCCGACGCTCCATAACATTGAGTCGACGGGCGGACGGTGGACGATTTCCGGTAAACTGATTGAAGCGGCGCGCACGTATCGCATCGCAACGGTCGACATGTTCACGTTCGGACCGCTCCTGCCGTATTTGGCCGAGCAACGAAAGCGTTACTTCATGCCGGAACTGTTACGGGACGTGTTGCATGAGACGATTAAGCGTCACCACGTCCTGCGAAAAGGGTGAGGCGGCAATGGAGCGCGCATGATATGATAAGAATGTGGAGGTGTGAGTCATGATTAGAGTAAATCGCCACGGCTATACCGTCATCGAAGAGAAGCGAGACGGATTTGACGAGGAGGCGTTCATCGCGCGTTATAGCGATGTGCTCGATAAATACGATTATATCGTCGGGGATTGGGGACATGGTCAACTTCGATTGAAAGGTTTTTATGAGGCCAAATCGAAGTTTGCCACGTACGATAATCGAATCGACCATATGATGGATTACGTGTATGAGTACTGTAACTTCGGTTGTCCGGTCTTCGTCTTAAAAAAAGAGACGGAGATTGACGAGTCGGAAGACGGTCCTGTCTTTGGAGGGACGAAACAACCGCTCAAATTGAAGCGGAAATTCAAGAAGGCAGAAGAAGATGCTTCTGAAACATGACGCGCTGATGACATCAGCGCTTTTTTTATTACAACCTTTTCCAAAATGTTTCGTTTACGTGAAAAGACGCTGTGATAGGTTTAGACACCTGAAGATTGTGATACCTTATTTGTAAGATGTTGTTTAGCGTTTTGAAGGTTCGGAAGAGGTGAGTGGATGGAACACGCACAAATGACGACCGTCGGCGATCGTGACGACGTCCATAAACGGATTCACAATTTAGGGTTAGGGCTGTTGACGATGTTGTTTTTCGGACTTGGAAGCATCATGACCTTTTATTTTACCGCCGCGGTTTTATTATTTGAAGTAACGCACGTCTTGTTCATCCGTCGCTTCGAATATCGACATGCATTTTTAAGAACGCGTTTGTTTAAAGCAACCTCACTTGCTGCGGTTGCAATCGGAGTGCTCTTATTGATTTTATCGATGTCACAGTTTTTCTTAGGCAATGTGATGTACTGAAAGGGAGAAGGGAAAACCTTTTTCCCTTTTTTCGTATTTTCGTGAAACTTTTTCATTTGTTTCACGTACACTAAGGAAAGACTATAATAAAGGATGGATGATATGACAGCTCAATGGAAAAAACACGCACGTGACATGTTGGCAGGGAAATGGTGGCTTCTTGCTGGAATCTTGATTGTGTTTACGGCGCTGAACGCCATTCCACAATTCGTTTCGCCCCCGGTCGACCCGGATACGGTGCCGACGACGAATGAGACGATTCTCACGTTTGTCTCGCTCGTCTTATCGCTATTGATTGCGCCGCTTTCAATCGGCTGGTCGTGGATTGCGCAAGACGTATCACGCGGGAATAAGCCCGTCATCTCAACATTGTTCGCACCGTTTCGTAACAGTTACGTGAAACACGTTCTCGCACCGATCTTGATGGGAATCTTCATTTTCCTTTGGTCCTTGTTACTAGTGGTTCCAGGGATCATCAAATCGTTCTCTTACTCGCTCACGTATTACTTGTTGCGTGATCAGCCGGAACTGTCTGCGCTCGAAGCAATCACAGAGTCGCGCCGTTTGATGGATGGACACAAGATGGAAGCGTTCAAACTCGTCTTGTCGTTCATCGGTTGGTTCTTCGTCGGTATTTTGACGCTCGGAATCGGATTCTTGTTCATCTATCCGTACTTCTCGACGGCGTACGCAACGTTCTACGAGTCGATTCAACAAGAGCAACACCCGGAATCACAATTCATGACGGACCATTCGACGGATGGCCCGACTGGATTCTAAATCGTTTGATGAAAGCGACTGACCCTCGAATCGAGGGACGGTCGTTTTTTGTAATGGTGAATCCTCGTATACCATTCGTATCCGTTAACGTGGCATCAATAGACAACCGATCCTTTTATATTACAGTTCAATATAAAAATGAAGACATGAGATGAATCAACATACTCCTTTGCTATAATATATTTTCATTGTTGTCATATTGATTGCACAAAAAGGAGAAAGAAATAACATGTTTAGATTCGTCACCCTCATGATTTTTGCCCTTCTACTGATTCCGTCTTCTGTCTTCGCAAGCTACACGCCACCACCGATGAACCCAGGCGAAGAGGAAATGATGTATGAGATGCCAGATACCGTCAATACAACTGCCCGCGTCCTTGAAGTCGTTGAAGAGAGGACAGAAATAGAGGAAATAACACAAGAGGAACGAGAGTTTCAGCTATTAAATGTCGAGATCTTATCTGGTGAGTACAAAGGCCAGGAAATCGAGATTGAAGGCTTCAATTATGTCGACACGTATTTTGCGAACAGCAATTTTTGGTTTAAGGAAGGGGACCGCATTACCGTCGGACTTCAAATCGAAAATGGTGAAATCACGCGCGCTTACCCAATCGGTTACACGAGGGATGTGCCGACCTACCTTCTAGGTGGGTTATTCATCGCGCTGTTACTCCTCTTTGGGAAAATGAAAGGTCTTAAGTCGGTCATTACGTTAGGGCTGACCGTCTTTATTCTCTTCAAGTTTATGATTCCATATTTGTTAGAAGGGTATAATCCGGTAATGCTAGTTCTTGTTACCGGCGCCATCGTCACGACGCTAGCGTTCGTGATCGTAAGTGGTATTTCCCGGAAAACGCTTGCTGCGATTACCGGAACGGTCGGCGGATTAGGTGCGGCAGCTTTGATTTCTTTTCTATTCATGAGTCTGATGAAACTGTCCGGTTTTCATGGGGAGGAAGAAATCATGCTCGGCATGTTTGATTCAGAAAACGCGATTGATTTATCCGGCCTCTTGCTCGCTGGGATCATCATCGGGGCGCTCGGTGCCGTCATGGATGTCGCGATTTCGATTGCCTCATCGCTTGAGGAAATCAAACGAAACAATCAACACGCGACGTATAAAGACCTGTTCAAGTCCGGAATGAACGTAGGCGGGGACATCATGGGTACGATGGCGAACACGTTGATTCTCGCTTATGTCGGGGCCTCCTTGCCGATTCTCTTACTGATGAATGCGTATGAATATCCTTTCGGTCAATTAATCCATATGGAACTGTATAGTGTGGAAATCCTGAGGACGCTTGCTGGGAGTATCGGTCTCGTGCTCGCCATTCCGATCACGGCGCTCGTCTCGGCGTTCTTGCTTAGTAAAGGAGAAATCCAGACAGCGCAAGATTCAACGACTCGGATTGGTGACCGAGATACAGGCTCATAACGAATATCGTAAACGATTCATCAATCTGATCATATCAGGTGGCCCCGGTCTTGCTTTGGGGCCATCTTTTTTGTGAGGTGATTGCCAGCGAAACGCGTTCGACCAGAAAAAAACCTGTACGGCGTCCCTTTAAAAAGGGAGAGGCCATACAGGTTTCAAAGCAGATTGATCAGACGTTCACTGGTTGCTTCTGCAAATAGGGTTTGAGTGAGAGCGTATGCTCGGCGACGACTTTACGAATCGTCTTCGTCTTCGAGCGCATGACGAGCGACGTCGTCTCGACGATGTCGTCCGTCAAGAACTTGACGCCGTCGAGCAGTTCACCGGTCGTGACACCGGTTGCGGCGAAGATGCAATCATCGCTCTTGACAAGGTCATCGAGTGTGAGCAATTGGAGCGGGTCTTCAATCCCCATCGAGATGACGCGTGCCGTCTCTTCTTCGTTCATCGGGTGCAGGCGAGCTTGCATATCGCCACCGAGCGCTTTGACGGCCGCTGCCGTGATGACGCCTTCCGGTGCGCCGCCCGTCGAGATGAAAATATCGATCGGGTTCGATTTGACGGCTGCAGCGATTCCAGCCGATACGTCACCATCTTCGAACAATTTGACGCGGGCGCCCATCTGAATGGCCGCTTGTCGCAAATGCTCATGACGGTCCCGGTCCTGCATGATGACCGTCACTTCCTCAATTCGTTTTCCGTTATACAAGGCGGCCTTCTCGATGATCGATTCGAGCGGTTCGTCGAGCGAGACTTTCCCTTTCAAGTTCGGTCCGACGACGAGTTTGTCCATATACATATCTGGCGCGTGGAGGAGGGCGCCTTTATCAGCGACGGCGATGACGACCATCGCGTCTCCGAGGCCTTTGGCGACAATCGACGTCCCTTCGAGCGGATCGACAGCGATGTCGACTTCAGGACCGAACGTCGTCCCGAGACGCTCGCCGATGTAGAGCATTGGCGCCTCGTCGAGTTCACCTTCGCCGATGACGACCGTCGCATCCATGTTGACTGTGCCGAGCACTTCTCGCATCGCCGACGTCGCGGCGTCGTCCGCTTCGTTCTTCTGACCGCGACCGATCCATTTTGATGAGGCGAGTGCTGCTGCTTCTGTTGCCCGTACGATTTCTAACGCTAATTCTCGTTCCATAGTGTTGTACCCTCCACGTGATATCTATTTAATGTGACATACTAATTAAAGTGTTTATCCGTGAATTAGTGTATCACAATAAAAGAAATGATGTAAATAGGGGAGTTTCTTTTCTCGTTCTTCAAAAAAGATTATGATAAGGGACAGGGGGGATTCGAATGTATTTTGTGAATAGAGAAAAAATCAATGCGACATTGGCCCATATGGAAGCGATGCTCGACCGAATCGATGGACTCGTCGGGGACGCGTTCACGGTCGAACTGGCAAAGGAACGGCTCGCCGTCCACTTGATGGAAGGCGTCATTGACGTCGGGAACTCGATGATTGACGGGTTCATCATGCGTGATCCGGGGAGTTACGAGGACATCGTCGACATCTTGCTCGACGAGCGAGTGCTCGATGCGACGACCGCGGAGGCGACCAAATCGTTGGTGGCGTTACGCGCCTACTACGTCCGCGAGTTCGTCACGTCCGACAGCGCGAGGTTTGATGACTGGGTCGCATCCTCACTTGAGGACTTCCGAGCGTTCCCGGAACAGGTCCGACGCTATCTTGAAGTCGAGCTCGGGCCGGTGTCGGCATTTCTACCAGAAAGCGAGTGATTGGATGGAGACGATTAAAGGCTATTTATTTGATTTAGACGGGACGATGTATGCGGGGACGGCCCCGATTCAAGCAGCCGTCGATTTCGTGAACCGACTTGAGGCGACGGGGTTCCCGTACTTGTTCGTGACGAACAACGCCTCGATGACGCCGGCCCAAGTCGCGGACAAGCTCGTCAAGATGGGCGTCCATGTGACCCCGGCGCACGTGTTGACGAGTGCGATGGCGACGGCACGTTATATCGAGAAGATGACGCCGGGGGCGACGGTTTACATGATTGGCGAAGACGGGCTCCGCATCGCGCTTGAAGAGCGCGGTTTCGTAATAACGGATGAACCGAAAGCGGATTACGTCGTGATCGGGTTAGATCGTCACATCACGTATGAGAAGCTGGCCAAAGGGGCGCTCGCGATTCGAAGCGGGGCGCGCTTCATCTCAACGAACGGAGACATCGCGATCCCGACCGAACGCGGCTTCTTACCGGGGAACGGGGCGCTCACGTCCGTGCTCGCGGTCACGACAGAGAAAGAGCCGTTCTTCATCGGCAAGCCGGAACCGGTCATGGTCGATATCGCCTTGGAGATGATCGGGCTCTCGAAAGAACACGTCGTCATGGTCGGCGACAACTACCATACGGACATCTTGTTCGGCATTAACGGCGGGATTCGGACGCTTCACGTCAACTCAGGCGTCCACGGACCGGCGTTCATCCGGGAACAAGAAAAACTCCCGACCTACATGGTCGAGAGTTTAGATAAGTGGATGCACGAAAAAAAGGGATGACACACGTCTCCCTTTTTGTTTAGAATACTTGTTCGACTTCGACAATGCCAGGCACTTCTTCGATGAGCGCGCGCTCAATGCCGGCTTTCAATGTGATGGTCGAAGACGGGCAGCTGCCGCAAGCACCCATTAAACGGAGTTTGACAATGCCTTCTTCTACATCGACGAGTTCGACGTCACCGCCGTCGCGAAGCAAGAACGGGCGTAATTTATCGAGTACTTCTTGGACTTGATCGAACATTTCCATGGTATCTACCCCTTTCTGGTTCCCTTTCATTCTAGCAAGTTTGAGATTGTTTCTCAATCATTAACGCTGAGCGTTTCCATCCCTGCATCGGGAACGCGTTTTGTATAATAAGAAACAAGAGGGGGAATCGCCATGAAAATCACAGTATATGGGACTGAAGTCCAGTGCGCGAGTTGCGTCGGGGCACCGAGTTCGATTGAAACGTACGAATGGTTGCAAAGCGCACTCGGCCGCAAGTATCCAGAGCACCATTTCGAGTTCGAATATATCGATTTCGAGACGGTCGAGGATGAGTTTTCTGAGGCACTCAAACAAGATGAGTGGTTTTATCCGCTCGTGCTCTTGAATGGGGAAGTCGTGGACGAAGGGGTCGTCCAGTTGCGGAAAGTGTATGCCGCCATCGATCAAGCGTAAAAAGAGTCGGACGTGTCCAATGGACGCGGCCGACTCTTTTTTTAACTAAAATAGGCGATTCATCTCCCACCTCTAAGCGGCTCAGGGCGAAGCCCAGCGAAGGTGGGAGATGAATCGCCTGTCCCCGACGCCTTCGGCCACCGCTGTGACGGAACGACGAACAAAAGTTCGTGACTCCGTCAGATTTCATCGCCCCCTCCGCGGGTATCGGAATGGGACGAGACTCATCCTGACACCCGGCAAAGGAGGGGCGGATATGCTGAAAGGCTACAAATACCGGCTCCACCCGACCGCGGCACAGGCCGAGTTCCTAATCAAGACGATCGGCTGTGCCCGCTTCATCTACAACAAACTGCTCGAGGACCGCATCACCATCCACGAGGAGGCGAAGGCGGGCGGCGGGCCGAGGCGGAAACCGCCGACGCCGGCCTCCTACAAGCCGCTGTTCCCGTTCCTGTGCGAGGCGGACAGCCTCGCGCTCGCGAACGCGAAGCTGCACCTCGACGCGGCGTTCGCGAGGTTCCTCGCCGGGACGGCCGGCTTCCCGGTGTTCAAGTCGAGACGGAGGTCGCGCGCCTCCTACACGACGAACAACCAGCACGGCACGATCCGCATCGAGGGGGACCGCGTACGGCTCCCGAAGGTCGGGTTCGTCCGCTTCACACAGCACCGCGGCTTCGACGGCGAGATCCGGTCGGCGACCGTGTCGATGACGAGGACGGGCAGGTTCTTCGTGTCGCTCCTCGTCGAGCAGGCCGACGAGCCGTGGGTCCCGGCCGAGCACATCATCGGGGTCGACCTCGGGCTGGAGCACTTCGCCACCATGACGAACGACGACCTCGTCACGGAGAAGGTCCCGAACCCGCGCAACCTGCGAAAGGCCGAGGCGCGGCTCAAACAAGCGCAGCGCGCCCTCGCCCGCAAGAAGCCGGGAAGCAACAACCGCGAGAAGGCCCGGCTCCTCCTCGCGAAGAGACACGAACAGGTCAAGAACCGACGGCACGACTTCCTCCACAAGCTGTCAAGGCGCATCGTCGACGAGAACCAAGTCGTCGTGGTCGAGACACTCCGAGCGAGGGAGATGATGCAAGACCGCCGTCTGGCGAAGTCGATCGGGGACGCCGGATGGGGCGAGTTCGTCCGCCAACTCTCTTACAAATGCAGGTTCTACGGACGGACGCTGATCAAGGCCGACCCATGGTTCGCCTCGACCCAGATCTGTTCGGCCTGTGGCGAGAACGGCGGCAAGAAGGGGTTGGACATCCGCGAGTGGACGTGTGCCGCGTGCGGCGCGCACCACGACCGCGACGTCAACGCGAGCCGCAACCTGTTGTGCCTCGCCGAGGAAATCATGTCTTCAGGGCAGGGACTGCCCGACGAGCTTGGCCCATAACCGTGGCTAGTCAAAGCACGGTCTTCCCAAGAAGCTCCCACTTCAATTTGCGAAGCGAATAAGTGGTGAGTAGTTCACCGGAGCTGGAATGACGTCGTCGCCGAACCGGCCGTGTAGCCTGAGAGCGTCGCGTCTGATTTCACTTGATACGTGCCTTTTTGTGAAGAAGACGTCGTCGAGAGCGTGAACGTGATCGAACCGTTCGCTGCCGTCTTGCCTGTCCCTGTCAACGTCGCGCCGTTCGGTTGTGTGACCGTCACGCGGACGTCCGCGTTGGCGACAGCTTGACCGTTCGCATCACGAACCGTCGATGAGATCGAGACTTGTTCACCGGCAGTGTACGTTGCTTTTGACGTTGTGACCGTCGTTGCGAGCGCTTGAACTGGTTGCGATGTGCCGCCAGAAGCTGGAGCTTGAACGAGCCCGTTACCGAACCACGTGTCGCGACCAGTCGGACCGAGATCGATGACGTCTTGCGACAAGCGTGTGCGGAGTTGCGATGCTGAGAGTGATGGATACGCTTGTTTCATGAGCGCCAAGTTACCCGCGACGTAAGGTGTCGCCATCGATGTACCGCTCAATGGACCGTAGCCGCCATTGTAAAGCGTCGAGTTGATGTTCACACCTGGAGCTGCGACTTCGACCGTGCTACCTGTCGCTGAGAACGAGGCGCGGTTGTTGTTGATATCCGTCGCTGCGACCGCGATGGCTGAGCTGTAACGAGCCGGGTAGTTGACGAGGTCGCCTGTTCCGTCGGCGCGTCCGTTGTTCCCGGCAGCAGCAACGACGAGGATGCCGGCGTTATTGGCGCGGTCGACGACTTGTTGAAGTGTTGACGAGTGACTCGTCGTACCTAAGCTCAAGTTGATGATGTCCATTTGATTCGAGATCGACCAGTCGATTCCGGCGATGATACTCGATAAGCTACCGCTACCGTTTGCTTCAAGTGCTTTGACGGCATAGATGCTCGCTTCGTGGGCGATTCCGACCGTTCCGATGCTGTTGTTGCGAGCGGCGATAATTCCGGCAACGTGAGTCCCGTGACCGTTGTCGTCGGCGTATGAGCTTGTCACGCTACTGAACGAGGCACCGCCCGAGATCGTTAAGTCAGGGTGTGCCGAGATGCCGGTATCGACGACGGAGATTTTGACGCCTTTTCCGGTGAATCCACTTTGCCAAGCGGCCGGCGCTTTTAGCTTTGGAATGCCCCAGTCTTGTGTCTGGTTTTCGATTTGAACCGTTTGGTCGACTTCGACGTGGGCGATGTTCGGGTTGTTCTTCAAGCCATTAAGTGCAGCTTTTGGCACTTCGAGCGCCGCGGCCGGAATGTTCGCGTATTGCTGACGAACTTCGAGTCCAGGAATCGAGAGCGGGTTCTTCTTGGCCGAATCCTTGAATACGACGATGACACGTTCTTTCCCGTTGTCGCTAGACGCATCCGCGACTTGTGGAGCAGATGACAAGACGAGAAGCGAGGCGAGGACGGTACTGCAAAGTTTTTTCTTCTTCAATGTGGTTCCCCCTTTAGGTTATGTAGGCGTTATTGACGCGTCCGCCGGTCCGATGAGGCGACGAGCGACGGATGTTGTTTGCCGTGTCCATAATGTAACAAGGATTTCCATTGGGATGTAGATGTCAATTGTATCAATATTCTGAATATTAAAAATGTGGAAACGGGGACATCGGTTCAGGACTTTTGTCACGCCCATGCGGATTCGCAAAACGTTCCGGACGTGAAAAGACGCGACCTCCATAAAGGAAGTCGCGACTTCAACTGAACCGTTATTTAATGACTTTATGCTTCCAGAGAATGCCTGACTTGAGTAACCGCGCCACTTTCCCAGTGAGCGATTGTTTGCCCATGAAGACGCCGAAGCCGGCTTTCTTTCCGAGCGAACCGAGCGTCCCACGGAGTTTGATCGCTGGCAAGTCGGGATATGCCACGCCTTTCCATTTGCAGAGCAACACTTGGACGATTTGCTCGGCCTGTGCCTCTGCCAATTGACCGGAAGGGGCGTAAGGCAGGCTCGCGTTATCCCCGACGATGAAGACGTCCGGCGCTTCCGGGACGTGATGATGCGGCGTCAACTTGACACGGCCACCGCCGTCGAGCTCCCATCCTTGATTGCGGACGACGGCGACCGGTTGAATACCGGCCGTCCAGACAATCAGGTCTGAGGCGAAGAGGTCGTCGTGATTCCATAGCCCGTCCGCATCGACACGCGTGATGTTGGCGTTGTTGATCACGTCGACGCCGTGGTCTTCGAACCAGGTTTGGACGTACATCGAGACGCGATTCGATAAGAACGACAAGACGGAAGGACCGCGGTCGAAGAGACGGACGGTCAAATCCGGACGGCTTTCCCGGAGCTCACTGGCGAGTTCGACGCCCGACAGTCCGGCCCCGACGATCGAGACGACAGAACCGGGCGACAGTCCGTTGATGGCCTGTTGCGTCTTCCGTGATTCTTCGAGCGTTTGGATGCTATACGTGAATTCGGCTGCACCGGGCACGTTATGGTATTTGTCCTCACAGCCAAGCCCGATGACGAGGTCGTCATACGGAACTTTTTCCCCGCTTGCAAGGAGTACCATTTTGTCATTCGTGTCGATGTCCGTCACTTGGCCGTATATGTAGTCGATTCCTTCCGGGAAGTCGACTCGGATGTCACGATCTGACACCGTTCCCGCGGCCAAAGCATAATACTCTGTTTTTAATCCATGATAAGGCAGGCGATCGACGAGTGTGATCGAGATGTCATTCAGCTGATGGCTGAGCACACGTTCGATGACACGCATTCCCCCGTAACCGCCCCCTAAGACGACTAATTTGCGCATAAAAATCCCCCTTTGTTACTCTTTAACTGTATCATGTTATAATCTGCCGTAGAAGAACCATTTTCCTGATTCTATAGGAAAGAAAGACGGTGAAAGCAATGATGAATCCAATCATCGAGTTCTGTGCCTCGAACTTAGCGATGGGCTCTCAAATCGCCCGCGCCAAGCTCGAAAGCGACCCTGACCTCGACGTCGTCGAGTACGGTTGTACCGGCTATTGCGGCGTCTGTGCGCTCGAGTTGTTTTGTCTCGTCGATGGAGAAGTCGTGACGGGAGAGACGCCCGAAGAACTCGTGACGAACGTATATGAAAAAATCGAAGAGATGGCATGGTAAAAAGTTTGGAGTTTCTTCAGACTTTTTTTCTTTTTGACCCGTTGCTTTTTTAAAAACGGTCTGTTATATTCAAAGAGGTTCGAATGTAGGTTGTCTGACGTTTAACATCAAAAAAAGAAAGCGTTTCAAACGGTAGGACACATCTCTTTTCGGGTATGACACAAATAATAGCTTTTCTTAATATGAAAGGAGCACAACACCAATGAAAATCATGAGTGTGGTTGGTATTCTGGCACTAATTGGAATCGCTTACATCTTTTCAACCAACCGTAAAGCCATCAAGTGGCGCACAGTCTTAGCGGCGTTCGCGATTCAGTTCTTGTTCGCCTTCCTGGTCCTTTACACTTCAGCAGGGCGGGCCGTCTTACTTTGGATCTCGGAAGGGGTTCAAAACGTGTTGAATACGGCGAACGCAGGGATTAGCTTCGTCTTCGGTACGGCTGTAGGCGGGGACAACTTCGTCTTCGCATTCCAAGTCTTGACGATTATCGTCTTCATGTCTTCGCTTATCGCACTTCTTTATTATATCGGCGTCATGCAGTGGGTCATCCGGATCCTCGGGACGGCGCTCGCGAAAGCGCTCGGCACGTCACGTAAAGAGTCGCTCTCGGCGACGGCGAACATCTTCGTCGGTCAAACGGAGGCACCGCTCGTCATCAAACCGTATCTTCCTTCGATGACACAGTCAGAGCTCTTCGCAGTCATGGTCGGTGGTCTCGCCTCGGTTGCCGGTTCGGTACTTGCTGGATACGCCAAACTTGGTGTCCCGCTTTCATACTTGCTCGCAGCGAGCTTCATGGCTGCTCCAGCAGGTCTCATGTTCGCGAAAATCATCGTTCCTGAGACGGATGAGCCAGATGACAACATCGAAATCGCGGAAGATGAAGAGAACAAAGCAGCGAACTTCGTCGATGCGGCCGCACGCGGTGCCTCGGACGGTCTCTTCCTCGCCTTGAACGTCGGTGCGATGCTTCTTGCCTTCGTTTCATTGATTGCACTCGTCAACTTGATTCTCGGTGGAATCGGTGGCTTGTTCGGATTCGGTGACCTTACGGTTCAATTGATTCTTGGTTATGTGTTTGCTCCACTCGCATTCGTCATCGGTGTTCCTTGGGCAGATGCGGTTCAGTTCGGTAGCTTCCTTGGACAAAAACTTGTCTTGAACGAGTTCGTTGCCTTCTCTGAGTTCGCACCAATCATTGGCACAGGTGAGCTTTCAGCTCGTACAGAAGCCATGACGGCGTTCGCACTCTGTGGATTCGCCAATATCTCGTCGCTCGCGATCCTTCTCGGTGGTCTTGGTGGTATGGCGCCAAACCGTCGCGGTGACATCGCACGGATGGGTGTCCTTGCGATCCTCGCAGGTACGCTTGCAAACTTGATGTCAGCGACACTCGCTGGACTCCTTCTCTAATCAAACACGGTATACTCAGAGTGATCACTTCGGTGGTCACTCTTTTTTGGGGAGGAATGACATATGTATGGAATGATAGCGCTTTTTGATGAACAAACGGAGAAACGAATTCAAGAGGTATGGGAAGGCTTGAAACAAGAAGGAATTACTTCTTATGCATATGAAGTCTCGAATCGACAACCTCATATAACATTAGCTAGTTACAGTAGTTTGAATGTTGAGGCGTATATCGAACTGATGGACAGCTACTATCAATCGAAGGAGATTGTAAATCTAACATTTAGTACGTTGGGTACGTTCATTCAATCAAGTGCACTTTTTCTTTCACCTACAATCTCATCCGGATTGAGGAGCCTCCACTTAGAGCATCATCGTATATTTGGGGAGTTTAATGATAACGCTGAGTCCTTATATTTACCGGACTCATGGATTCCGCACTGTACACTGGCAAACAGATTGTCTAAAGAAAAGATGAAAAATGCTTTTGAATATTGTACTGATATTGTAAAACCTATAGCTGGAAAAATTGTAGAGGTGGCATTAATTGAATTAGTAACACCGGTTCACGTTCGAGTATTACATAGAGTGAAATTATCCGCACAAAAGTAACAAAGCTAAGTTACTTTTGTGCATTCTTCTGTCAGGTTTGTCATATGTGACTAGGACCGATAGAAGGAATTGACCAGGAAACGGTGGGGGTTTATCGTTCCTGACGAGGTATATCCACTTCATGGAGTCTCGGCCAAGTGGCTTGCCAATTCTTTTTATTGATCCGGGCTCGATAAATATGATGGTGTGAAGAGTCGTTCGCAAAGGCCGGGGTCGGTACTTCGTAGCCGTGCGCGTCATCCCATATTTTTGCCCGCACGTATCCGGCACAAATCCACCAATCGGGTAAACCGAGCGAAGCGACGATTGTCAACAGACGCATCAGTTCCACATCAGTCTCTAAAAAATGGGTCACATCTTCAGTCGTGTTCAATCCATCTCCTCCTATTCTCTCATTAGCATAGCGTACCTATACAAAAAGCACCTAGACCGGGGTCTAGGTGCTTGTCAGTTACGCTTGAAGTTGCATGCGCTGGCGTTCGATCCACGGCTTCAATTTAATGAAGAGCGGGACGAACAATGCTGTAATCAACAACGCTTTAATGAGGTTGAACGGCAAGATTCCATAAAGGACGAGGTTCGTCTTCACAGCCGGATCGGCCATCTCAGCCATCCCGAAGAAGAACGCGTATGCCGGTAAGATGAGTAAATAGTTCAAGATTGCCAAGCTGAGCGCCATCGTGATCGTTCCGGCAAGAAGACCTGAAGCGAGCGCTTTGTTCGTTTTACGTTTATGGTAGAACCAAGCGACCGGATACATGAAGGCGACACCTGCGAAGAAGTTTGCAAGTTCACCGACCGGAACGCCGCCGCCGTTAAAGACATAATAAAGGACGTTTTTTAGAGCGACGACCACGACGCCTGCGAGTGGCGAGAAGACGATCCCGGCGACGAGCGCTGGGATGTCACTGAAGTCCACTTTTAGGAACGGTGGTAGGAAAGGCAGCGGGAAGTTAAAGAGCATCAGTACGAATGAGATCGCCCCGAGCATCGATAACGTCACCAGTGTAGTCAATCGTTTGTTGCGCGTTGTTTTCATCAAAATCTCTCCTTTTGTCGCTCCTTGATGAATGGCACCCGTCGCATAGAAAAACCCGATTGCATCATAACAATCGGGAGAGTTTACGCGCATACGAAATAGATGTTTCCCGTCGCGGAAAAGACCACGTCAAAGAAAACATCCGAATATCGGTCGGATGCCGCCATCTTCTCCCATCCAGACTATACTGTCGGCTTTCGAATCTCACGAAATCAGCAAGCAACGCCTTGCTCGCTCACGGGCTGAGAAGAACTTGTCTTCAATACCGCCGGTCGGGAATTTCACCCTGCCCCGAAGATGGAACGATTTAATTTTTTTTGTTACAGTTTAGTTATACAAGATAATCCACAAAATCTCAAGCGAGTTGACTTGAGGTTAAGATAATGAAGGAGGAGTTCAGATGATTCATTTGACAGAATCAGCGGCGCTTCAGGTCATCGATATGATGAAACAGACCGAACGCCCCGATGGACAGTATTTACGGATCAAAGTACAAGGCGGTGGGTGTACCGGTCTGTCATACGGGATGGGATTCGACGAGGAAAAGACGGACAAGGACGTCCAGTTCGACCATCACGGCGTCCGCGTCATCGTCGCCGAAGCCGACCACGGTGTCGTCGATGGCCTCGAGATCGACTACAAGCAGTCGATGCTCGGTGGCGGGTTCACGATCAAAAACCCGAACGCCATCGCGACGTGCGGTTGCGGTTCGAGTTTCCGGACGGCGACGAACGCCGGGACACCAGGAGATTGCTGAACGGGGAGGTTGCAGACATACGTCTGCGACCTTTTTTTGTTCGTAGGTTATTCCAAGGAAATGAACGGGAATATTGGAGACAGAAGGATGAAAAAGGGGGCAGGGAGGATGAGAAAAGTACTGATTTTCGGTGGATCGCGCTATTTTGGTAAACGGCTGGCGCTTCGATTGGCAGAGGCGGGAGACGACGTGACGATTGTGACGCGAGGGCAACTGCAAGTGCCGGAGGCGGAAGGCATCCGCTCCATCAAAGGAGACCGTCAATCGGTGGCGACGATGAAAGACTTGTCACGGGAACGTTACGACCTTGTGTACGACAACATCTGTTTCACGCCCTATCAGGCGAAAATCGCAGCCGATGCGTTCATGGACCAAGTCGGGAAGTACGTGCTCACGTCGACGATGTCCGTGTACGCACCCGGCGCCGAGCTGAAGGAGAGTGACTTCAACCCGCTCCATTACGACTATCATCTCGATGCCGAGCACGATTACGGTCAAGGGAAGCGGGAGGCAGAATCGTACTTCTTCAACCGGGCCTCATTCCCGGTCGCGACCGTCCGGCTCCCGATTGTGCTCGGTCCTGACGACTATACGGACCGCCTCAAGTTTTACGTCGATGCGATTCGCCGGGAAGAGCCGATCGTCCTCCATCGTCCGGAGGCGAAGATGGGCTTCATCTCAAGTTTTGAAGCGGCCGCTTTCTTGGAATGGGTCGGCCGGGCGAACGTGACCGGGCCGTTCAATGCGGCGAGCGAGGGGATCATCTCGATGGGGGCGCTCATGGAGCGAATCGGTCAGCATCTCGACAAGCCGGTTCATATCATCAAAGACGGGGAATCTTCGCCTTACGACACGGACGTCGACTATTACATGTCGATTGCCGAGGCGAAAAAGGCGGGCTTTGTTTTCACGAAACTTGATGATTGGATCGACCGGGTCATCATCCAAACGATTCGCAAATGAAAAAACGGCCTCTCATCAATCGATGAGGGGCCGAATCACTTATTTCCCGGCAAATACCGAGGTCGAATGTTGTGGGTGACGCGCCGTCGGATCGACGAGCTGCTTCACTTGGTTGATGGCAATCGGGGCTTCACCGAAGCCTGTCGCGATCAGTTTGACTTTTCCTTCGTATGTGGCGATGTCTCCGCAGGCGAAGATGCCGGCGACCGTCGTCTCCATACGTGAGTCGACACGAATCGTGTTCTTCTCGAACTCCATACCCCAGTTCTTGATTGGGCCGAGTGACGAGACGAAGCCGTAGTTACAAATCAAGTCGTCGACTTCGATGAACTTCGACGCACCGTCTTTGTCCGTCAATTCGACCGACTCGATGTGCGTCTCTCCTGAGAGTGACTCGATGTTGTACGGCGTCCAGACGTTGATTGTCGAGGCTTTCATCTGCTCGACCGTATGTTCGTGGGCGCGGAAACGGTCACGACGGTGGACGATGTGCACTTCTTTGGCGATGCCTTCAAGCATGAGCGCCCAGTCGACAGCCGAGTCGCCGCCGCCGGCGATCATGACGCGGCGATCGCGGAACTTCTCCATGTTGTCGACGAAGTAATGTAAGTTCGCATAGTCTTCGCATCCATCGAGACCGAGCGGACGTGCGGCGAATGCCCCGTTCCCGGCTGTGATGATAATCGCTTTCGTATGGTACTCATCTTTGTTCGTCGTGATGTGGAACGTGCCGTCTTCAAGGCGTTCGACCGTTTCCACCGTCTCGCCGAGGCGATAGTCCTGTTCGAACTGATCGGCTTGAGCTTTCAGTTGGTCAATCAAATCTTGGGCTTTCACTTTTGGGAAGCCGGCGATGTCGTATATATATTTTTCTGGATAGAGCGTTGATAATTGGCCGCCGAGTTGTGGCAAGCTCTCAATCAACGTCGCATCGAGTTGGCGCATACCTGCATAAAATGCAGTGAACAACCCGACTGGGCCGCCACCGATGATGATCACATCTTTCGTCGATTTCATCGAATTCCTCCTCAAAACGTATACATTTATTATAATGACAATCGTCAATTAAATCCATTCTGTACAAACATGCAACAGATTCAAAAAAAATTCAAGAAGATAAGCTTTTCCATTGAGAAATCGAAACAAAGAGCGTACAATGGCATAGAAGCAATTGTGAACATTGGTTGAACAAGGTTTAGGCTTTATTGTGAACATCTATGTGAAAAAACACACAACATGATTGTTCAAGAAAACAAATCTAAGAAACATAAGGTGGAAATGAACATGAAACGACCTAACATTGTTATTCTCGGCGCAGGTTTTGGTGGATTGATCACAGCGGTCAACCTCCAGAAGACACTTTCAGCTGGAGATGCGAACATCACGCTCATCAACAAACATGATTACCACTACCAAACGACATGGCTCCATGAGCCGGCGGCAGGGACGATGAAACCTGAGCAAGCTCGTATTTACATCAACGACGTCGTCAACCCGTCACGCGTGAAATTTGTCAAAGGGATCGTCGATCGCGTCGATACTACGACTAAGCAAGTGTTGCTCACAGACGGCTCGACAGTCGAATTTGATTACGTCGTGTTCGCACTCGGCGGTGTTCCGGAAACGTTTGGTATCCCGGGCCTCAAAGAGAACGCGATGACGATCAGCTCGCTCAACAGCGTGCGTAAAATCAAAAACCATATCGAGTACTCGTTCTCAGAATATAAATCAAACAACTCGGCAGATCGTTCATACGTGACAATCGTCGTCGGTGGTGCAGGCTTCACAGGAATCGAGTTCCTCGGTGAGCTCGTAAACCGAATCCCTGAACTTTGCAAACAGTATGACGTCCCACGCGAAGCGGTCCGCATCGTCAACATCGAGGCAGCTCCGACTGTCCTTCCTGGATTCGATCCAGACCTCACGACATACGCCCAGAAATGGCTCGAGCGCAACGGTGTCGAGATGAAGCTCGGTAACGGAATCAAAGGCGTTGAGCCGGGCGTTGTCACGTTCGGACCACTCCAAGGTGACACGACAGAGACGATTCACGCGAACACGATCATTTGGACAGGTGGCGTCAGCGGTAGCCCGATTATCGAGAAGTCTGGCTTTGAAGCGGTGCGTAACCGTGTCATGGTCGAGGCGGACAACCGTGCCCCTGGCCACGACAACGTCTTCATCATCGGTGACTGCTCGGCCGTCATGGACCCGGTATCGAACCGTCCATACCCGCCGACAGCTCAAATCGCGACACAACAAGCACACAACGTCGCGAAAAACATCGCCGCGCTCATCAACGGGAAATCGACTTCGAAATTCACGTACGAGAGCAAGGGAACTGTGGCGTCACTTGGTCACAACGATGGAATCGGGATCGTCATGGGTAAAAAAATCTTCGGTCGCAACGCTTCATTCATGAAGAAAGTGATTGACAACAAACACTTCCTCGAATTGAAGAAGTATGGACTCGTCCTTAAAAAAGGGAAGTTCTAAGCAATATGCTCCAGCCCGTTCCTCGGAACGGGCTTTTTTATTCACCGTTACCTCAATCTTTTTTGACCTGTTTGAGCGGTTTTCGGTATAATAGACGATGGGAAAAGGGGGCAATCATATGCATATCATCCAGGCTGTTATCGGCGCCATTTTATATTTGGTCATCTTCTTCAGCATCGGCTTCATCTTGAATATGTTACTGAAAAAGACGTGGACGCTCGTCTTCATCTATCCGATTTTCGTCATCTTGATGATTGATAACGTCAAGCTCTCTAGCTATGTCACGGAAACGTCGACCGCGCTCGCAAGCGTCTATGAACGATTGCTCGGGCTGCAGTTTCTTGACATCTTTATGCTCGGTTTCGGGTTGCTCGGTGCGATTTTAGCCGGGGTGACGATTCGATTCTTGCGCAAGAGCGGTTACTCGATGTTTTAAAGACGACAGAAATGTTCGTCTTTTTTGTTTTCCGCCTACTTTTTTAGGGGATGAACCGATATACTAAGTACGAAACGATTTTAGTGAGTAAGGGATGCGATACGAATGACATTACCGATGTATACGATCAAAAAAGTGTTGAATAATAGCGTTGTCATTTGTCAACATGATACGGATCCGGAAGTCATTCTACTCGGGAAGGGGATTGGCTTTGGCAAAAAGGCGGGCGATCTCGTCGACCCGGCCAGTGTCCCGGAGAAAGTGTATCAATTGACCGATAAAGAAGAACAGTCGCAATATCGTGAGCTCGTCAAGCATGTCGATGAAGACTTCATCGCCTTCATGCAAGAGATCGTCGGCTTCATCGAGACGAGTACGGGCAAAAAAGTCGATCAACATATCCATATCGGTTTGACCGACCACTTGTTCTTTACGATGAAGCGAATCGAGCAAGGGATGGAAGTGACGAATCCGTTCCTCCTCGAGACCGAATCGCTCTATCCGAACGAGTATTCACTCGCCGAACGGATCGTTGACATGATTCACGAGCGGCTCGATGTGTTGTTGCCCGATGCCGAGATTGGCTTTATCGCGCTCCATATCCACTCGGCGACGACGTTCAAAAATGTCTTAGAAGTGAACCGGCACAACCAAATCATCGGTCAAATCGTCCAAACGATTGAGAGTCGGTTGAACGTCAAAATGGACCGGACTTCACTCGATTATAAGCGCTTACTTCGGCACTTGCGGTACGCCGTTGAGCGGGTTGCGACGGGTGAGCTCGTCGAGGCTCCACAAAAAATAGAAAAGGTGTTGCGTGAAGAATATCCGCTATGCTATAGTACTGCTTGGGAGCTGATGGGCATCATGGAACGCGAGTTAAAGTGTCCTGTCCCGCGAGGTGAAGCGACATATTTGACGATGCATCTCCAGCGACTTACAAGTAGATAACTGATACCACGTATCTTACGTGTTACTGATTCGATCAGGCATGAGTAAGGAGTGGAACGGCTTACGATTTCTCCAATGGGAGAGGTCTACGTTCTGTCCCTTATTCATGCCTGTTTCTGTTTTTATAAACGTTTATTATGAAAACGTTTAGATACGTCGGTTGTCTGACATCTACGTCGTCCATTCGTATGACAAAACAAGAAGGAGGATTTATCATGTTTAAGCAGATTTTTGGTGTTCTTCAAAAAGTCGGTAAAGCACTTATGCTTCCTGTTGCGATCTTACCGGCAGCCGGTCTTCTCCTTGCATTCGGTAACGCGATGCAAAACCCGGCCCTTACATCACGCGCTGGTTGGTTAACGAACGAAGGCGTCGTGAAATTCGCTCAGCTCATGGAGCAAGCGGGTGGCATTATCTTCGCGAACTTGGCACTCTTGTTCGCTGTCGGTGTCGCCATCGGGTTAGCAGGGGACGGCGTTGCCGGACTCGCAGCCATCGTCGGATTCCTCATCATGAACCAAGTCATGGGAATCTGGCTCGAGCTCACGCCTGACGTCATCGCACAAGGTGACCCGGCATACGCGACCGTGCTCGGTATCCCGACACTCCAAACAGGGGTGTTCGGCGGGATTATCATGGGTCTGATTGCCGCCTGGGCGTACAACAAGTATTACAACATCGAATTGCCGCAATTCCTTGGCTTCTTCGCTGGTAAGCGTTTCGTCCCAATCGTCACGGCTGTTGCCGCGGTCGTCGCTGGTTTCGTCATGCTTCTCATCTGGCCACCGGTACAAACTGGATTGAACGCGTTCTCAACTTTCATGTTGACTGAAAACCGCACGTTCGCGGCGTTCGTCTTCGGTTTGATTGAACGCTCATTGATCCCGTTCGGTCTCCACCACATCTTCTACTCACCGTTCTGGTTCGAGTTCGGTCAATACACAGATGCGGCGGGTAACATCGTCCGTGGTGACCAAGCGATCTTCTTCGCACAGATTCGTGATGGCGCTGAGTTGACAGCCGGTACGTTCATGACTGGTAAATACCCGTTCATGATGTTCGGTCTTCCGGCTGCAGCACTCGCGATGTACCATGAAGCACGTCCAGAACGTAAAGCAGTCGTCGGTGGTCTCTTGGCTTCGGCAGCACTCACATCGTTCTTGACTGGTATCACTGAGCCGATCGAGTTCTCATTCTTGTTCGTCGCACCAGTCTTGTTCGCTGTACACGCCGTCTTCGCTGGCCTTTCATTCATGGTCATGCACATCTTAGACGTCAAAATCGGGATGACGTTCTCGGGCGGTTTGATTGACTACCTTCTCTTCGGTGTACTTCCTAACCGTACAGACTGGTGGCTCGTCATTCCAGTCGGTCTCGTATTTGCCGTCATTTACTACTTCGGATTCCGTTTCGTCATCCGTAAGTTCAACCTTAAAACACCGGGCCGTGAAGATGAAGTCGTTGAGCAATCAACTGCTACAGGTTCGGAACTTGCACAAGATATCCTCGTTGGGTTCGGTGGTTCACAAAACATTAAACACTTAGACGCTTGTATCACACGTCTTCGCGTCGAAGTGAAAGATAAGAACCAAGTGAACAAAGAAGAGTTGAAACGTCTTGGGGCAGCTGGTGTCCTTGAAGTCGGAAACAACATTCAAGCCATCTTCGGACCACGCTCGGATGCATTGAAATCAGAAATGCAAGCCGTTATCGCGTCAGGTAACGAAAAGAAAGCCAACTAATTCTAGTGGAAAGCCAATCCTTCAGGGGTTGGCTTTTTTTGTGTCCGGAAACGGTTTCAGGCATATGTCAGATGGGGAAAAGTAAGTATTCTGACAAAAGGAGGGAACCAAGATGTGGAAGAAAGTGTTTGGTGTCTTGCAACGGATCGGGAAGGCACTCATGCTTCCGGTTGCGATCTTACCAGCAGCCGGTCTTTTACTCGCGTTCGGTACCGCATTCCAAAACCCTGATCTTGTCGCGCTCTTACCTTTCTTGGCAAACGATTCACTCGTCCTCGTCTGGCAGGTCATGACCGATGCCGGGGATATCGTGTTTGCCAATCTCGGCTTGCTATTCGCCGTCGGTGTCGCCATCGGGCTAGCCAACGGGGACGGGGTTGCCGGGTTAGCAGCTATCGTCGGGTATTTGATTATGAACAAAGTTATTAGCACGTGGAACGGGATCACTGCAGAAATCGTCCAAGGGGACCCACAGTATGCGACCGTGCTCGGGATTCCGACGCTCCAGATGGGGGTGTTCGGGGGGATTATCGCCGGTCTCGTCGCCGCATTTGCCTACAACAAATACTTTAACATCAAGTTGCCAGAGTTTTTAGGGTTCTTTGCCGGCAAACGGTTCGTCCCGATCGCCACTGCGGCGTTCAGTTTGATTATCGGGATCGCACTCGCCTATGTCTGGCCGCCGATCGGGGTCGCGATTAACACGTTCTCGCGTACGATCATCGAAGCGAACGTGGCCGTCTCGGCTTTCGTTTTCGGTCTGGTCGAGCGTTCGTTGATTCCGTTCGGGCTTCACCACATCTGGTACTCTCCGTTTTGGTTCCAGTTCGGTGAATATACGAACCAAGCTGGTGACCTCGTCCAAGGGGACCAGCGCATCTTCTTCGCGCAGCTTCGTGACGGGGTCGAGTTCACAGCCGGGACGTATATGACCGGGAAATTCCCGTTCATGATGTTCGGGTTGCCAGCTGCCTGTCTCGCGATGTATCATACCGTACCGAAAGAACGTCGGAAAAACGTCGAAGGCCTCTACTTCTCGGCAGCGCTCACGTCGTTCCTTACAGGGATCACTGAGCCGGTCGAGTTCTCGTTCGTCTTCGTCGCACCGCTCTTGTTTGCGATTCACGCCGTCTTCGCCGGTCTCTCCTTCATGACGATGCACTTGCTCAACGTCAAGATCGGGATGACCTTCTCCGGTGGATTGATTGACTATCTATTGTTCGGGGTGTTACCGAACCGGACCGCATGGTGGCTCGTCATCCCGGTCGGTCTCGTATTCGCCGTCATTTATTACTTCGGATTCCGTTTCGCGATTCAAAAATTCGACTTGAAGATTCCGGGTCGTGAAGCCGTGGTCGAAGGGAAAGAAGGACGTGCCGTCGTCGGGGACGACTTGCCGTACGAAGTGCTCGTCGGACTAGGTGGGCCAGAGAACATCAAGCACCTTGACGCTTGCATCACGCGCCTACGTGTCACGGTCAACGACGTCAAGCAAGTCGATAAAGATTTGCTGAAAGACCTCGGCGCAGCGGGCGTGCTCGAAGTCGGGGATAATATCCAAGCGATCTTCGGACCGAAGTCGGACACGCTCAAGTCACAGATTGCTGCGATCATCGAAGGCGGCGAATATAAGCCGAAAGAAAAAGCGGTCATCACACCGGAAGCTGCCGAACAGGCGGACCATCGCTTCCTCGCACCGATGTCCGGTGTCATCCTCTCGCTCGATGACGTGCCGGACCAAGTGTTCTCGGGCCGCATGATGGGTGAAGGTTTCGCCATCGAGCCGAGCGCGGGCCAAGTCGTGTCACCGGTCACCGGTCAAATCACGACGTTCTTCCCGACGAAACATGCAATCGGGTTGCTCGCGGACGATGGACGCGAGATTCTCATCCACGTCGGTCTCGATACGGTCAATTTGAAAGGGGAAGGTTTCACCTCGAAAGTGAAAGAAGGCGACCGGGTCGAGGCGGGAGACGTGTTGCTTGACGTCGACCTCAACCTCATTCGCGACCGGGTGCCATCGCTCATCACGCCGATTATTTGGACGAACGGGGATGGCAAACGCGTCATCGTACCGTTCGGGGAAACCGTCGTCGCCGGTGAGGCGCTCGATTTCAGAACGGATGACAAAGGAGCAGAATAAATAACAAAAGATGGCTCTCGCACACTCGCGAGAGCCATCTGTTTGATTACGCTTTAATGTCGAACTTTTCGCTTAAGAAGTTCACGACTTCTTCTGCTGTGTCCATGTTGAGTACTTCGTTGACGATCGCTTCTGTTTCTGACTTCGTCAAACGCTTCACGAGGCTACGTGCACGCAAGACGCTCGAAGCCGACATCGAGAACTCGTCAAGTCCAAGTCCGAGAAGGATTGGAATCGCGAGCTCTTCCCCTGCCATCTCGCCACACATGCCGACCCATTTGCCTGCTTTGTGTGCTTCTGTGATGACGTTGTGGAGAAGGTTCAAGATGGCCGGGTTGAACGGCTGATACAAGTACGAGACCTTCTCGTTCATGCGGTCCGCTGCCATCGTGTATTGAATCAAGTCGTTCGTACCGACCGAGAAGAAGTCGACTTCTTTCGCGAACTGCTTCGCCATGACGGCAGTTGACGGAATCTCGACCATCATCCCTGTCTCATAGTTACCGACAGCGATGCCTTCTGCTTTCAATTTCGCTTCTTCTTCGAGAAGGAGGGCTTTCGCCGCACGGAACTCTTCGAGTGTCGCGATCATCGGGAACATGATGGCGAGGTCGCCGTGAGCCGACGCCCGGAGAAGGGCGCGGAGCTGAGTGCGGAACAAGTCCGTCTCTTCGAGGCAAAGGCGAATCGCGCGATAGCCGAGGAACGGGTTCATTTCTTTCGGCAAGTCGAGGTAAGACAATTCTTTGTCGCCGCCGATATCGAGTGTACGGATGACAACTTGTTTGCCTTCCATACCTTCGAGCACTGATTTGTAGGCGTTGTACTGTTCTTCTTCTGTCGGGAACGTCTCAGAGTCCATATAAAGGAACTCGGTACGGTAGAGGCCGATTGCGTCTGCTCCGTTTTTGAGTACGCCTTCAAGGTCGTTCGGTGTCCCAATGTTGGCCGCAAGTTTCACTTTATGACCGTCCGCCGTGACCGACTCTTCGTTGACGAGTTGCTTCAATTCTTCTTTGTATGCTTCGAACGACTCACGTTTTGCAACGTATTCGTTGAGGAGCTCTTCTGAAGGATTGACGAACACGTCGCCTTCTGTGCCATCGATGACGACGACATCGCCATTTTTGATTTCTTCAAGTGCCACTTTCGTTCCGACGACGGCCGGGATTTCGAGTGAGCGTGACATGATTGCCGAGTGAGATGTACGTCCGCCAATGTTCGTTGCGAACCCTTTGACGTACTTACGGTTAAGTTGTGCTGTGTCAGATGGCGTCAAGTCTTCTGCGATGATGATGACTTCTTCAGAGATTGAAGCCGGTGTCATGAATGTCACGCCGAGGATGTGGGCCATGACGCGTTTTGTGACGTCACGTACGTCTGCTGCCCGCTCACGCATGTACTCGTTGTCCATTGATTCAAAGATCATGATCATCGTCTGCGCGACTTCGTCGAGCGCTTTCGCAGCGTTCATGTGTTCGCTTTCAATTTTCTCGTTCACTTGGGAAACGATTTCCGGATCTTCCACGATGAGCAAGTGTGCCGAGAAAATCTCTGCCTTGTCTTCGCCGAGCTCACGGAGTGTGATTTCGCGAATTTCTTCAAGTTCGACTTTCGATTGCGCGATTGCCGCATCGAAGCGAGCCTTTTCAGCTGCTACATCCTCGATTTTGTTCGTTGGGATGTCGAATGAAGGTGTTTCCATGACGAATGCTTTTGCGACTGCGATTCCTGCAGATGCGCCAATACCTTTAATGTGTGACATAAGCGTAGTCCCTCTCTTCAAAGAAATAGTGTGCTTCCGACGTTACCTCGTTAGTTCTTACCCGAAATGAAAAAGGAATTAACGAAAATGCGGAAGATTAGAGTAGCAACGGTCTGCGACTAGGGGAAGCCTCGACCGAACAAAATGGCCTCACCTCAACTGTGAGGGATGCCGGATTGCGTACTTACCTATCCTATCATAAAATAAATCGTCGTCACAACGAGGAGATAGCGCTTGAATTCGAAGATTTCTTGACTCTTGCGCATACCGTTTCATTATTTCAGAGAAGTTCGTTATGCTAACTATATATAAAGAAGGGAAGTGGCACATATGTATCAAGTGAAAGAGCTAGATTGGAACGGGTCGTACGAGACGATCGTGGTCGGAATCGGGGCGGCCGATACGATTGAGGAAGGACTCGACACGCTTTATAACGGGCGCGTCAAGTCGCTCATCCAAACCGCTGACATCTCGACGAAGACAGGGGAAGTCTCAATCGTCCCGACGTTCGAAGGTTCAGTGAAGCGCGTCGTCTTCGTCGGCCTCGGACAACGAAACGACATCACGACGGAACAGATGCGCAAATGGTTCGGCAAAGTCGCCAAGGAAGTCAAGACACGAGGATTCGCGGACGTCGCCATCGCCCTCGAGACGTTCGGTGCTTCCGGTGAGCTTTTCGCTGAGGCGTATGAGTTGGCCACGTATGAGCATCCTACATACAAATCGGACCCGAAATCGGCCGTGGCTGACGTGACGATCACCCTTTGTGGTGACGTCGACGAGGCCGCGGTCCAAAGAGGCGCGGCAAGAGGCCGTGGTGTGAACATCGCCCGTTCGTTGACGATGATGCCGGCGAACATTTTGACGGCCGAAGCACTCGCTGACTATGCGGTCGAATTGGCGGAGCGGAACGGATTCAAGCATCGTATCCTCGACAAGGAAGAGATGGAGGGGCTCGGGATGGGGGCGCTCCTCGCCGTCAACCAAGGGTCGACGTTGCCGCCGAAGCTGATCGTTCTCGAATATAACGGCGCAGGGGAAGACGCGCCGATTGCGATCGTCGGGAAAGGCGTCACGTTTGATACGGGCGGTTACTCGATTAAACCAAAAGACGGAATCGTCGGCATGAAAGGCGACATGGGCGGTGCGGCGACGGTGCTCGGCTTGTTCGAGACGCTTGCGACGACGAAACCTGCCGTCAACGTGCTCGGTGTCATCCCGGCGACAGACAACATGATTTCAGGTGATGCGTTCAAGCCGGATGATGTCATCACGGCGATGAACGGGAAGACGATTGAAGTGTTGAACACGGACGCGGAAGGACGCCTCGTCCTCGCGGATGCGGTGACGTTCGCGAAGACGTATGAGCCACAAGCAATCATTGACGTGGCGACGCTCACGGGCGGTGTCCTCGTCGCACTTGGTACGGAAGTGACGGGCTGTTTGACGAATGATGATTCGCTCTATGGTGCGCTCGAGACGGCGAGCCGGGAAACGAACGAGCTCGTCTGGCAGATGCCGTACTTTGACGTGTTCATCAACCAAGTGCGGAAGTCGGAAGTGGCCGACTTGAACAACTCGCCAGGCCGTTACGGGCATATGATTTTCGGTGGCGCGTTCGTTGGTGAGTTCGTCGGCGACACGCCGTGGCTTCACCTCGATATCGCCGGCACGAGCGATCGTGCTACGGCGAACGAACTCGGTCCAAAAGGACCGACGGGCGTCATGGTCCGCACACTTTCTACTTTACTCGACGGGTGGAATCGGTGAAACTAGGATTGGGATTGGTTGGCCTTGCCGCTCTGACCGGATTCGGTTACACGGCTTGGCCATCCCAATGGTTGTTAGGGATCACCGTGTTTTGTGCGGTGTTCGGGATATTGGTTTTCATGCAGGAGGTACGCCGTGGTAGGAGTAGGAATTGATGGGGCACGCGGGAGCTGGGTACGCATCACGTACGATAGCATCTCGCTTTGTCTGACCATCTCAGAGCAGTTAGAAGATTTGTTGATCGATGGGGCCGTCCATTTCGTCGACATGCCGAAAACGTTAGGTACGGTCGCACAACCGGATCGAGCGTGCGATGCGTATATGCGATCAGAGTTGACGAAGCGGAAGTCGTCCATCTTCACCCCGCCGATTCAAGAGGTGTTAGGAGAAGCGACGTACGACGCGGCGAACACGATGAGCCGCGAGCTCGTCGGAAAAGGAATCAGCAAGCAGGCGTGGAACCTCACGCCGCGCATCCGTGAGTTCCAAAAGCTCGACCGTGACGACGTGTACGAGTCGCATCCGGAAGTATGCTTTGCCGTGATGACCGGGCAAGAGGCGCAGTTTAGTAAGAAGACGGCGGAAGGCGAAGCGGAGCGGATTGAAATGCTTCGCCGTTACTCGAACAGTTCCCCGTGGAAGTGGAAGATGTCGAACGTGCAGGTCGACGACATTATCGACGCCTGTATCCTCGCCGTCGCTGCTTACGAGGCCGGTACGACAGGTATTACGACGGTGCCAGACCAAACTGAAGGCGCGCCTTACGTGGCGGTCCCGACAAAGAAAGAGCGATGATGCGTCATCGCTCTTTTGGTATGGGCGCGGGGCCGATGATGAAGCGCCAAATGTAGTGAAACACTTGGGCGTTGTACAACGCCTTGAGCAAGACGGCGAACACGGGTCCCAAGATGAAGCCGAGGACGCCGAACAGTTTCAACCCGACGAAAATCGAGACGAGCGCCGCGAGCGGATTCAATCCGATATGCGAACCGACGATTTTCGGTTCGGCCAAGTTGCGCTGCACGATGACGATCAAATAGAGAACGAGCACGCCGATGGCGACGAACCAGTCACCCGTGATGGCGGCATAGGCCGCCCACGGAATCAAGAGCGTGCCGACCCCGAGATACGGCAACAGGTCGAAGAAGGCGGCGAGGAGCGCGAACGAGAGTGGGTTGTCGACACGAAGGATGAACATGCCGATGAGGACGATGACGAACGTGATGGAAATGAGCGTCACTTGGGCCCGGGCGTAGCCGAACAAGGCGGAGCGCAAGTTGAACATGACGGCCTCGAACTCTTTGAACCCTTTGCGTTCATTCAACCGTTCGATTTGGCGCATGTAAGACGGCCAATCTTTCGTGATGAAAAACCAGGCGAGCACGATGACGATGAAAAGCAACAAGACGAGCGGTAAAGCGCTCAGTAATCCTTGGAGCATACTTGCGATACCGCGAGACAAGACCCCGATTGCCGCACCGAGCTGGACGCCGAGTTCCGTGATTCCACCTTCGATTGAAGTCGTCTGGCTCGGGTTGAGCTGTTCGAGGCTGTCGTATGCGTCATTGACGAGCGGGGCGATGCGTTCGTTGAACACACGCTGAGCAAAGGTCGTGAACGTCTCGATTTGACCAGGAAGTTTTTCCGCAGCGATCGTGGCGTAGCGAATCAATTGCGAAATGACGATCATGATCATCCCGGTCACAATTCCGATGACGATGAATAGCGAAGCGAGTGTCCCGAGGGCGCGCGGTAGATTCACCTTTCGTTCGAACCAATTGACGAGCGGCACGGTCAACAAGGACAACAAGAAGGCAAGAACGAAAGGATAGGTGTACTGAAATAGGATGCCGAGTACCCAAATGACGGCGAAGGTACCAAGTATGACGAGAATAAGCCGAACAAGTTGCCAAAGTTTTGCGGATGACATGAGGCGTTACCCCTTTCCGTACAATTCGATTGAGCATAGTATACCATGGGGCCGGTTAATAGAGCAGAAGGATAGGTGAAGGAAATGAGAGAAATTCAACAACAAGTCGATCAGATGATCATTCATTTAGGTGGCTATTGGCGACCGCTGTCGGGCCTGGCTCGATTATTAGAAGAGGTGGGGGAAGTCGGTGCGGCTCTTTATGAAGACGATCGTACGGCGCTCGTCGAAGAGCTTTTAGACGTATTCGTCATCTCGACGTGTTTGGCCAACCAGTATGCGATCGCACTCGAGGCGCCAACGAGTCACGATTGTGACGTTCCGGTCCATGTGACGTATTACGCACTCGTTCGCGAATCTGGGGAAGTCGCCCGCATCTTAAACGCCTACGAGGGCGACAAGAAGTTGAAAGCGACGGCGACACCGGGGGCGCTCCAAATGCATCTTCAAGGCGTACAACAGGCGGTCTTCTCGATTGCGGGAACAATCGGACTCGACGTAAATGCTTCCATCGGGGCGCTCGTCGAAGCAAAATCGTCCCGGGACTTTGGTCGATTCGATCACACCCCGGATCCGATTACGGAAAATTCTGTCCGTACGTACCCGCGACGAGTCGAAGGGCGATATTGGGGTGGAATTGAGGCTAAAGAAAACGAAACGTTCGACCGATATATTGAACGAGAATATAATTTACGTCGCTTTTTAAAGATTGCTTCTGTCGAGGGACTCGACGGGTTCGTCCTT
The DNA here is from genome assembly GCF_018618435.1 of Exiguobacterium sp. s150. Taxonomy (NCBI): domain Bacteria; kingdom Bacillati; phylum Bacillota; class Bacilli; order Caryophanales; genus Exiguobacterium; species Exiguobacterium sp. s150. The sequence continues at coordinate 204,389 of NZ_JACSMC010000002.1, forward strand.
TGTCCGCCAATATCAGGGTGGAACTTGTCGACGATTAAACAGGAGCTTTCGAATGTAAAGGTGACGGAAGAAAAATATGGAAATGGGAATTACATCATCATTCGACAAAGTAACTAAAAACTATTCCCCTTTTTATCAAAAATATTCATCTTTTTTTCAAATACTTACTTTTTTTTTAAAAGCATTATGCTAATATGAAGTTGTTGTTAGTAGTAAGTAGCGCGAGAGGAAAGGAATATTTTGAATGAAAATGAAGCTATTAAAGGTTGCCCTCATTCTTTCGCTTCTCTTGTTCGGCGCCCAACTGCCAACGGTTGAGGCCTCGACTTTAGATGGCGAGACGACTGTCAACTTGAACGTCCGCTCGACAGCGAGCACAACGGGAACGCTCATTACGACGTTGCCGAAAGGTACGAAAGTGAAATATGGTACTCATAACCAATCATGGCATAAAGTGTATCTAAACAATCGTACATACTATGCCTCGGCGCAGTACATCAAACCGTTAGCGCCGGCTCCAATCACGACACAAGCGGCATCATCGACAGGTGTGACGACGGAGAACTTGAACATCCGTGTCACGTCCCACCGCGATGCGCAAATCGTGACGACGCTCAGAAAAGGGACGGAAGTCCAGTATGCCGCCCATAACACGTCTTGGGTGAAGGTCTTCTTAAATGGCAAGACGTATTACGCGGCGAAAGCGTATATCGCCCCGAAAGTCGTCACCGCGACGCCACAAAAACAGACGGGCTACACGAACCGGACGATCGAGTTGTTCAACCGAACGTTGCAGACGTCTCCGGTCGTCAAAACGATTCCGGCTAACCGTACCGTCACGTTCAGCATCCACAACTCGAGCTGGTCGGTCATCTACGAAGGGACGAGCACGTTCTATACACCGACCCGCGGCATCACGGCCGGAACACTTCAACCTTCGGTGACGAAAGAGAACGGGTATGCGAACCGTGAGATGAAGTTGTTCGAGACGCGCAATCAAGCTTCAAAAGTCATGAAGGTGCTTCCAATCAACTCACCGGTCGTATCGAGTAAATACAACTCGAGCTGGTCGGTCGTCTATGACGGGAACGCCACGTACTACACACCGACGGCATGGATCACACCTGGTCCGGCACCGGTTCAACCACCCACGACGACGACGCCTGAACCGGCAAAAGTGCAAGGTTATGCAAACCGCAATGCCAACTTGTTCGGTCAGACGCATCAGAGCTCACCGGTACAACTCGTCTTGCCGCACTATACGGCTGTGACGTATAGTGCCCACAACTCGAGCTGGTCGGTCGTCTATATCGGGACGAAGACATACTTCACGCCGACGTCTTGGTTGACTGCCGGTAAAGCCCCGGCCGCACCAGCTCCGGCACCGCAAGGAAAAGTGTATACGAACACGCCAGGTGACGCGTTGAACGTACGTTCAGCTGCCACAGTAAACTCGACGGTTCTCGGGAAGTTAGCACATGGAACAGAAGTTGAACATTACGGTTTGACGAGCGGATTCTATAAGATTAAATACAACGGCCGTGACGGGTTCATCTCGGCAGGATTCACGATGGCGACGAAGCCATCTGTCTCAAAAGGACCAGTTATCGTGATTGATCCGGGGCACGGTGGGAAAGACCCAGGTGCGTTGAACGGATCGCTTTACGAAAAGACAGTCGTTCTCGATGTGTCAAAACGTATCGAATCGTACCTCAGTTCAAAATATAACTACCAAGTACGTTTGACCCGTTCGACTGATATTTATTACACGCCACAACAACGTCCGACAATCGCACGAGATCTTCGCGGTGAATTATTCGTTAGCATTCATGCGAATTCATCAACAGATAAGACAGCGAATGGAATTGAAACGTTTTACTCAGGTTCGACATCTCAAAGTGCTCGTAGCCGTGTATTGGCAACGAACATTCAAAACAATCTTGTTTCGAGTATGTCAGGAACCGGCATGCGGAACCGTGGTGTGAAGACGGCTAACTTTGCTGTTATTAACCATAGCTTGATGCCATCAGCACTCGTTGAGCTCGGATTCATCACGTCACCGACGGATGTCGTCCACCTTCGCAGTGAAGCGTCACGCCAACGGATGGCGCAAGGGATTGCGGAAGGCATTGCCCAATACGTAAGAACTTATTATTGATCCGTTTCTGCTCGCGCAGGACAGCGAACCCTCGACGAATCAGTCGAGGGTTTTTCGGTACACCAAAACAGGAGCTCCTTCGTGAGAAGGAGCTCCTGTTTGTTAGAGGTCGTCGAAGCCGTTGGCGTCGGTGACTTTCGCGTAAGAGCGTGATTTTTGTTCAAAGAAATCGGATTTCGTCGCATTGAGTGAGTCGTCTGAATAAGCGCGAATCCAAGGCATAACGTCTTCGTTGAACCCTTCGTACAAGTCGTTCAATCCAATTACCCGGAGTCGCTTGTTAGCGAGGTACTTCACATAGTCGCGCATCTCGCTCACGTCAAGTCCATCGAGGTCGCGGAGCACGTACTCACACCACTCAATCTCTAAGTCGACCGCTTCTTTCATCGTGTCGTAGACGAATTCGCTGAAGCTGCCGTCTGAGTCAATTTGTGGGTTTTCCGTCAAGACGGCACGGAGCAACTGGCTGACGAAGTAAGAATGTTGCATCTCGTCACGCTGGATGTAACTGATCATCGTCGACGTGCCGACCATCTTCTGGTGGCGGGCCAAGTTGTAGAAGTAGGCGAAGCCAGAATAGAAGTTGATTCCTTCAAGGATAATCGAGGCGACGAGCGATTTCGCGAACGTTTCGGCCGTCTGTTCTTCGCGGAACTCTTCGTACAAGTCCAAGATGAATTGATTACGTTTCATGACCATCTCGTCGTCTTTGGCGATATCGAAGATTCGATTTTGTTCGCTGAGCGGAACGAGGCTTGAGAGGACGTAGCTGTACGATTGGTTGTGGACGACTTCTTGTTGGGCGATGACGGCGAGCACGGCGTGCACCGACGAGTCTGACGAGAACATCGAAGACTCAAGGATGTAGCGCGTCTGCACCGAATCGAGAATCGATAGCAAGCCGATGATGCGTTTGAACGCATCCTGCTCGCGTTCGCTCAACTGCGGCCATTGTTGCATGTCTTTTGACATCGAAATCTCATCTGGAATCCAGAAGTTTGAGAGCAGTTGCTTATAAATTGTATAAAATTGCGGATAGGCGATGTCATTCCAGTTGACGATAGAACTTGTCTCGCCCCCGATAATCGCTGTCGCCCGGTTAGGATGTTTGGGCGACAGTAGTTTGATCTTTTGAATGGTCATTGGCATATACTCCTTCTTCGGCGTTTCGTGCCAACCGTTCGGCCCAGTGTCGGACGTTGTACGGTTGGTTGCGCGGTGATTGTTCAATTTTAAGCAGTTCACCGGCGAGGGGAATCCCGTATTTAGACAGGTGGTACGCCATCTCATCGACGGCCCGGCAGAAGTGGACGAACATTTTGTCCCCGGTACCGAAGACGGCCGCTTGGCGAATCGGCACGTTCAGTTCTTTTAAGATGAGACGGAACGTGTCTTTCATCTCATCTGGCAACACGCCGTCGGCCCACGTGTACGAACCGAAATAGACGAGGTCGTACGATGCGAGGGCAGCCGCCTCGCGATGTCCGATTCGGTCCGACTCGAACAGGGCGACATGGTCGCCTCGTTCGATATGGGCCGTCTCAACGAGTGACGCGACTTCTTCCGTATTTCCGCTCATTGAACTGTAGACGATTGCGACGTTCATGGTCGGTCCCACCTTTCTTTATATTACGAAGCGCATGATTCACACTCATCGACTTCGACGGTCGTTGAGCGCGTATAGTAAATCGATTTCATGCCGAGCGACCACGCCTCAAGGTGCATCGTGAGGAGCTCTGTCGCTTTGACATCGTTCTTGACGTACAAGTTGAAGCTGATCGCTTGGTCGATATGACGCTGACGCGCCGCGTTTTGGCGGATGCTCCATAACTGGTCGACTTCGAACGCTGATTTATAGAACCAGTTCGTCTCCGGGTTGAGATCGGGTACTGTGACCGGAATCTTGTAGTTTTTCTTCTCTTCTGAATACACTTTTTTATAGACCGGATCGATCGATGCCGTACTTCCTGCGATGATGGCAGTCGACGAGTTCGGCGCGACGGCCATCATGTAGGCGTTCCGGACACCGTTTTGATGGACTTCTGCGGCGAGTCCGTCCCAGTCGAGGTCGTCGTGTGAACGATAGTTACGGCGTTTGAAGTACTCACCGGTATGCCATTCCGAACCTTCAAACACACCGAACGCACCTTTCTCTTTCGCAAGTTCCATCGAAGCTTGAATCGTGAGGTAAGCGATTTTCTCGTACAGTTTTTCTGCATATTGCACCGCATCGACCGACTCCCAACGAATTCCTTCAAGGGCGAGCAAGTGGTGCCAGCCGAACGTTCCAAGACCGACGGCACGATATTTTTGGTTCGTGATCATCGCTTGCGGCACTTCAATCGTGTTCAAGTCGATGACGTTGTCGAGCATACGCATTTGAATCGGGATGAGTCGCTCGAGCACGTCTGACTTGACGGCACGGGCGAGCGCGATCGAGCTCAAGTTACAGACGACAAAATCACCTGGCGTCTTCGTGATGACGATTTTCCCGTCTTCCGTATACTCTTCGTCGATGACGGTCGGGGACATGTTTTGCGCGATCTCTGAACAGAGGTTCGAACTGTAAATCATGCCGGCATGTTTGTTCGGGTTGGCGCGGTTCACCGCGTCCCGGAAGAACATGTACGGCGTTCCTGTTTCGAGTTGCGAGCGCATGTAACGCTTGACGAGGTCGATCGCCGGTACGGTCACGCGGGTGAGTTCTGGCGTGTTCACACATGCCATATATTTTTCCGTGAACGAACCACCGTTCTCTGTCTCGTCATAGAAATCTTCGAGGCTGAAGCCCATGACCGTACGAATCTCGTGCGGGTCGAACAAGTGCCAGTCACCTCGGGCTTCGACCGTACGCATGAACAAGTCTGGCAGACAGACGCCCGTGAACAAGTCGTGCGTCCGGAGACGCTCATCGCCGTTATTCAATTTCGCATCGAGGAACTCGAAGATATCTTTGTGCCAAATGTCTAAATAGACCGCAATCGAACCTTGGCGCATGCCGAGTTGGTCGACCGAGACGGCCGTGTTGTTCAATTGTTTCATCCAAGGGAGTGCCCCGCTCGAGACGCCTTTGAACCCTTTAATGTCGCTGCCGCGTGAGCGAATCTTGCCGAGATAGACACCGATTCCACCGCCGCCTTTCGAAAGGGTGGCCACGTCTGTGTTCGAGTCATAAATGCCACGAAGTGAGTCGTCGACCGTGTCGATGAAGCATGAGCTGAGCTGACCATATGATTTCCCGGCATTCGAGAGCGTCGGTGTGGCCACGGTCATATACAAGTTCGAAAGGGCCCAATATGCCTCTTCGACAAGTTTCACGCGCTGTGCCGGCGCTTCTTTTTGCATGAGCGTCATCGCGATGACCATGAACCGTTCTTGTGGAAGCTCGAACAAGTTTTTGACGTGATCGCGTCCGAGGTAACGGTCAGACAATGTGCGTAAGCCGATATACGTGAACAGGCGGTCGCGCGACGGGTCGATTAACGTCTCCAAATAGTCGATATCTTCTTTTGAGTACGTGTCGATGAGGGCGGATGTGAAGATGCCCTTGTTCGTCAGCGTCTCAATCATCGGATAGAGCGCACCGTAACGCGTCGAGGCATCGTAGCCACGATTCCGTGCAGCTTCTAAGTAGAGGCGGTTCAAGTACATCTCTGTCGCGACGAACGTCCAATCCGGTTCTTCGGCCTGCAACATATCAAGGGCGTGCATCGTCAAGAGTTCATATACTATATCTTGTGTCAGCGTTTTAGACTCGAGCGCCCGAATCGCTCGTTCTTCATATCGTTCCACACTCAGTTGTGGGTAGCGTTGTTTGATGGATTGAATCAGTTTCGAGACGTCTTCAAGCGTTGGCGCGTGGGCCAACATCGTCTCGTGTTGGATAGGGGATGTCAAAACGATCACTCCTTCGTCAGATGTAGATGTTATCAAGATATAGTGGAACGTGTCCGATTTAACGTCAATAGCCATTACGCGTAGTAAAGTACCGTTAACTATATATTGACGTTTTTTTGTCTTTTTAATCATAAATCACCTATATTTAGTTTTGCAATCCTTGACATTCGATGAACTGCAGTGTGATGGATTACTTTCACCCGAAAACGGCGCTGTCATCCGATTTGAGATGAGATTTGAGATAGAAAAAAGTTTGGTATCGAAGCGAGGTCGTATAGCTTGTGTTTTATGTAAGCGGTCAATTCCAAAAAAACGTCGACATCATCCGGTCCAAAGTGACAATTTTCACACGATATCTTAAGTGGCGAGTTATGTGAGTCACCACTATATATGGTAGTGCTCGTCTTTGAAAAACAGGGGAATCCGGGGCCGAGGTAGCGTCGAGGACGAAAGTGCGGTAGATTGAGGAAGTAAGGTTTGAAAAACGGAATAAAAGAAGGGTTTAACAAATGAGAGCAGAAGACTTATTATTAGCATGGGACCCACTCGGTTACGGAGTCGGGTCGTATGGACCTGAGTTCGATGATATCGCCGTGGCGCTGACCGAAGTCGGGACAGAGGAAGAACTGTCTACGCGGATCCGTCATATTTTGACGGATGCGTTCGATGAATGTCCGACCGAGTCCGACACGCGGGCCATGGCGAGACGACTACTCGCGTCTTCACAATCTTGTCAACTATAAGGGGGAACTTACATGTTACGCATCGATCCAACACCGAATCCAAACGCAATGAAAATCACACTTCCGGAAAACGTCTTCGGAGCGAAAAGCCAGAGCGTGAAAGCTGGAGAAGCGACGGACCAGCCGCTCCTCGCGAAACTCGTTCAAATCGAAGGTGTCGAGAGCGTCTTCGCTTACGGCGACTTCGTCACCGTGTCAAAAGAGAACGGCGTCAGCTGGGAAACAATTTTGCCGCACGTCGAGACAGCTTACCGCGGATGAGTCCGCTCGTCACAATCGTCATTCCGGTCCATTCGCGTGAAGCGGAATTGACGGAACTGTTAGACAGCCTCGTTGTCCAGACGTATCAGCAGTTTGAAGTCGTTGTGATCAATAATGACGGGCCGCCAAAACAACATCTTTTGGCGCCTTTTTTGAATCGATTGACGATTCGCTACATCGAGCTCGGTGAGAACCATCACGTCAAGGCACGCAATCGCGGCGTGCGTGAGGCGGCCGGGGAGTATATCTTGCTGCTCGACGATGATGATTTGCTGATGCCGACCCATATCGAGCTAGCGCTCGAGGACATTCGTTCGGCCGACCTCGTCTTCACGGACGCCGAACTGTTTCGCTTCGAGTGGCAAGACGGTCATCGTGTCGTCACGGACTGGGAAGCGTTCGCTTACGACCTCGACTTGGTCCGGTTGCGGCAAGATTCGACGTACATTCCGTCGGGCACGCTCTACCGGAAACGGCTGCACGATGCGATTGGACCGTTTGACGAGGATGTCTATAATTATTGGGACTGGGATTTCATATTACGCGTCAGCGAACAGGGGACGATCACGCATCCGGCACGGGCGACCGTGCTCTATGCCTTCAACGGTACCGACAACTTATCGGCGAAACAAGACGAGACGCGGCGGCGATATTTTGACCGTTTTTGCGAGAAGCACGGTCTCGTCAACATGGAGATGAAAAACTTTCATATCGTCCAAGCCGAACGGCGTGATTATGTGAGACAGACAGAGAGAACGTTCACGGGAGCGTTCCCCGGTAGAACGGAAGGAGAATGACAGAATGTATACAACAAAAGAGTTAGAACTGCTCGAGCTACTCGAGGAAAAAGGATACATGGAAACGAAAGTCCTCGCGGATATGCTTTCGACCGACGAAGCGACTGTCGACGCGATGCTTGAGAAGTTCAAGCAAGACGGGATTTTGCTCGGCTTTCGCGCGATGGTCAACTGGCAAAAAATCAATCGGCATGACGTGACGGCGTTCATCGACGTCAAAGTGACGCCGAAACGCGGTCGTGGGTTCGATGAAGTCGCCGAACGGATTTACCGCTTCCCTGAAGTGACGGCGCTCTACTTGATGTCAGGGGCGTACGACCTTCAAGTCGTCATCCGGGCTAATTCGCTCCAAGACGTGGCGTCGTTCGTATCGGATAAACTGTCGCCGCTCGATTCGGTCGTTTCGACGACGACCCACTTCAAACTGAAGACGTATAAACATGATGGCATCTTGTTCACCCCACAAGTCGAAGACAAGCGGTTGAACATCACGCCATGAAGTCACTCTCGAATCAAGTCGTCTCGATGAAGCCGTCGGGCATCCGCCGTTTCTTTGACTTGGCACAGACGATGGAGAACGTCGTCTCTCTCGGGGTGGGAGAGCCGGACTTCATCACGCCGTGGAACGTGCGCGAAGCGAGCTATGCGGCGCTTGAACAAGGTTATACGGCGTATAGTGCCAATGCCGGACTTCTCGAGTTGCGGCAAGAGATCTCGCATTATATGAAGCAACGGTTCGACGTCGCGTACGACCCGGCGACCGAGCTCATCGTCACGACAGGCGCCTCACAAGCGCTCGATATCGCATTTCGGGCCCTCTTAAACCCGGGCGACGAAGTCATCGTTGTCGAGCCGGCGTTCGTCTCCTACGGCCCGCTCATCGAGATGGCGGGAGGGACGGTCGTGCCGGTGGCGTGTCGTCCTGAATCCGGGTTCCGCTTGAGCCGGGAAGACGTCGAGGCCGCCATCACCGAGCGGACGAAAGCGATGCTCCTCTGTTTCCCATCGAATCCGACAGGGGCGACGATGACAGGGGAAGAGCTCGCGGACATCGCCGAACTCGCGACGAAGCACGACCTCTGGGTCGTCAGTGACGAGATTTATGCCGAGCTGTCGTATGATGAACCGTTCACGAGCTTTGCGACGTTACATGATATGCGTGAGCGCACGATCGTCGTCAACGGGTTCTCGAAAGCGTTCGCGATGACCGGTTGGCGCCTCGGTTTCACGTGTGCCCCGGAGGTCGTGACGCGCGAGATGCTCAAAGTCCATCAGTACGGCATGATGTGTGCACCGACGCTCGTTCAGTTCGGCGGTCTTGAAGCGCTCCGGAGCCGAGAACAACACGTGCCGAAGATGGTGAAGAGCTATCGCCAACGCCGCAACTATTTCATCCAAGCGCTGAACGACGCCGGCCTGCCGACACATGTGCCGGGAGGCGCGTTCTATGCGTTCCCGTCGATTCGCTATACCGGTTTATCGAGCGAGGAGTTCGCCGAGCGGCTCTTGCTCGAAGAGCGTGTTGCGGTCGTCCCAGGCAACGCCTTCGGTGCGAGCGGAGAAGGGTTCGTCCGCGCGAGTTACGCGACATCGATTGAACAACTGCAAGAAGCGATTCGTCGCATCGATCGGTTCATGAGCCAGTTCGAAGTGACGGTGACGACAGACTCTCAGCAATGAGGGTCTGTTGACGTTTTAGCGGTATAGTGAGCGGGAAAGAATAGGCGAGGTGAAACATATGGAACAAGTAGATTTTGTCGCCATCGGTTGTGGACCGTACAATTTAGGGTTGATGGCGTTAGCGGAGAAGACGACGTTACGAGGCGTTTGTTTTGAACAACGACCTGAGATGATGTGGCATGAAGGGATGCTCATCGACGGAATGACGATGCAAACGCATTATTTGCAAGACCTCGTCACGGTCGCCGACCCGACGAACGAGGCAAGTTTTTTAAATTATTTGAGTGAGACAGGGCGACTGCAAACGTTCATCACGCAAGAACGGAACACGATTCCCCGGACGGAATATAATCGTTACCTCAGGTGGGTGGCCGAAAGCTTGTCGACCGTCAAGTTCGGGCACCGGGTGTCGGATGTGACGGCCGACGGGGAAGGGTATGTCGTGACCGTGGAGTCAGCCGGAGAGACGATCCAGCTTCGCGCTACACACGTCGTGCTCGGTACGGGCATGACGCCGCTCGTTCCAGACGGATTCGAACAAGTCATCCATACGAGCGAATATATGACATATCGAGATGTGTTAAAGGACAAGTATCGTGTCGCCGTCGTCGGTAGCGGACAAAGTGCGGCGGAAGTGTTCCTCGACTTGCTCGGCCACGCGACAAATGAGCAACGGGTCGACTGGATTACACGGTCGGACCATTTCGAGTCGCTCGAGGCGGGGAAGTTAGGTGATGAGATTTTTAGTGTGGACTACGTTCGGTACTTCCACGCTCTATCGTACACGTCACGTCAAGCGTTGCTCAAGTCGTTCGAACGGTTCCGTCACGGGGTGAACCCAGAGACGATGACAGCAATTTATGAGACGTTGTATCATCGGACGGCAGAAGGAGAGTCGACCGAGCAACAGGCGGCGTTACTCACGCAAGTTGAAGTCGAAACGATCACGTACGACTGGCTGATGCATCGGTTGACGGGTAAACACGTGTATACTGGGGAAGCGATTGAACGGACGTACGACCTCGTCGTCGTCGCGACAGGATACCGACCGTTGCTTCCGTCTTGGATTGACCGATTGCCGATCGTCTGGGAAGCCGAGAAGGAATGGCGAGTCAATGAGACGTATGAGATTCAGATGGAAGGTCGATTCGGTGGGAAGTTGTTCACGCACACGAACATCGAACACTCACACGGTCCTGCGGCGACCAACCTCGGCATGGCCGTGTATCGAAACGCGATCATATTGAATGAGATGGCGGGAGAAACCCTGTATGAAGTGAGTGTCCAGAAGCCGTTTACAACGTTTTGAACAAAAAAAGGGCTAGGCCAAAGCCTAGCGGAATCAGGGGGGAATACTTGAAGTCTTGCTTGATTTGTATTTACCCCGCCTTTAGACTTTGAAACGTCGAAATCTTTCCGAATAATCTTTTTTACTAATTTCTACACTTTATCGAAAAAAGTATGTTATAGTAAGTTGATGAATTTAGCATAGGAGTGTTTGTAATGGCAAAATACGAAAAAGATCAAGTTTTAAAAGGTAAAGTAACAGGAATCCAACCTTTCGGTGCGTTCGTCGCACTCGACGACGAGACACAAGGTCTTGTCCACATCTCTGAAATCTCACACGACTACGTGAAAGACGTGAACGAGTACGTTCAAGTCGGTCAAGAAGTTGAAGTGAAAATTCTTGAAGTTGATGAAGCTTCTAAGAAAATCAAGCTTTCGATGAAAGCGACTCAAGAAGCTCCAAAACGCGAAAAGTCGGCTAAACCGGCTCGTCGTGGTGGCCAACGCCGCAACGAAGCTTCTAACTTCAAGCAAGAAGAAGCACCAGGCTTCACAGTCCTTAAGGACAAGCTCGAAGACTGGATCAAAAACACGAACTTCAAGAAGTAAGTGATTGAGGCGACCTAGCGATAGGTCGTCTTTTTTTGTACAGGAAAACAAGTCGCTTGTCCCGAACAGTACAAAAAAGGAGTGAACGCGATGAACATTGGAATAATCGGAACAGGTGGGATTGCCACGACGGCACACATCCCGCAATACATCGCCGCCGGCGCGAACGTCGTCGCCGTCATGAACCGCACGCGCGCGCGAGGAGAGGCGGCGGCACGGCAATTCGGAATCGAGCGTGTCTATGAGACGGTCGAAGAGATGCTTCAAAATGAATCGCTCGATGCGGTCAGCGTCTGCACGCCGAACGCGCTCCATAAAGACCAAGTCCTCGCGGCGCTCGCAGCGGGATGCCACGTACTTTGTGAAAAGCCGCCGGGCATTTCGGCACGTGAAGCGAGCGAGATGCGGGAGGCCGCCGAACGTGCGAAGCGGACGCTACATTATGGCTTCCATTATCGACATCGAGCGGATACGGCACTGTTGAAGCGAATGATTGAAGCCGGTGAACTCGGTCAGATTTATGCGGCGACCGCCATCGCCCTTCGGCGTCGCGGCATCCCGGGTTGGGGTGTGTTCACGGATAAAGAGCTCCAAGGCGGTGGGGCGCTCCTCGACCATGGCGTCCATATGCTTGATTTAGCGCTTTATTTGATGGGGTACCCGAAGCCGGTCGACGTGATGGGTCACATCGGGCAATATCTTGGCATGCGTCCGGGCGTCGGATTGATGGGAACGTGGGACGCCGAAACATTTTCTGTCGAAGACACGGCTCGGGCGATGGTGAAGTTCGAAAACGGGGCCTCTCTCATGTTCGACGGCAGCTTCATGGCGAACGTCGGACCGCGTGACACGATGCGTGTCGAATTGCGCGGGACGGAAGGTGGCGCGACACTGTTTCCGCTCCATCTCCATACTGAAGCGCACGGTGCGTTGTTCGATCAGACACCGGCGCATTTGGAGCATGTCGACCCGTATGCGGTGCAAATCCAAGCGTTCCTCGAGGCGTGCCGACGCGAGCCGACCTACGAACAGGCCGATCAAGCGGTCATCTTACATTCCATTATCGATCGTATCTACGAACAGGCATGATGCTTTTCATTCAGGAAAAACAGGGTATATAGTGTAGGTGTTACATATTTTCTTGAGGAGGCTGACTTATGCACAACTTTGAATACAAAAACCCGACGAAACTTATCTTCGGGACGCATCAGATTGAAAAACTTGCTGACGAGCTTCGATTGCTCGACGCGAAGAAAGTGATGCTCGTCTATGGAGGCGGGAGCATCAAGAAGAACGGGACGTACGAGGAAGTCGTCGCGGAATTGAACAATGCGTCGATCGACTTCGTCGATTTCGCTGGTGTCGAGCCGAACCCGCGCATCGAGACGGTACGCCGTGCCGTCAAACAGGCGCGTGAAGAAAACATCGACGCGTTGCTCGCCGTCGGTGGCGGGTCGGTCATCGACTGTACGAAACTCATCTCGGCGGCCATCCCGTACGAAGGCGATGCGTGGGATATCGTCCTTCGCGACCACATCCCGACCGAGGCGGTCCCGTTTGGTACCGTGCTCACGCTCGCTGCGACAGGTTCAGAGATGAACTCGGGCTCGGTCATCACGAACTGGGAGACGCAAGAGAAATACGGCTGGGGCCACCCGCTCGTCTATCCGACGTTCTCAATCCTCGACCCGCGCTATACAGTGTCGGTCCCGAAAGACCAGACGATTTACGGTATCGTCGACATGATGAGCCACTGCTTCGAGCAATACTTCCATCCGAATCACGCCCCGGTCCAAGAGCGCATGACGGAAGGCGTATTGAAGGCGGTTGTCGAGTCGGCACCAAAGCTTGTCGACGACTTAGAAAATGTCGAATTACGTGCCATCATCTTGTTCGCCGGGACGATCGCCTTGAACGGCGTCTTGCAGATGGGCGCATCAGGGGACTGGGCATCACACAACATCGAACACGCGGTGTCGGCCGTCCATGACATCCCGCACGCAGGCGGACTCGCCATCTTGTTCCCACGTTGGATGGAGCACGTCCTTGACGCGGACAATGCAGCGCGCTTCGCACGACTCGGCACGGAAGTGTTCGACGTCGAACCGGCAGGAGACGACCTCGAGACGGCGAAACGGACGATTGAGGCGATCCGGGCGTTCTTTGACAAGCTCGGTGCCCCGAACTCGCTTCGCGATTACGACATCGATGCGTCGTCGTTCGACGCAATCCTCGATTCTGCGATGAAACGCGGCGCATTCGGTCGTTTCCGTACGCTCGAGCGGGAAGATGTGGCAGCCATTCTTGAGTTGAGCAAATAAGGCGATTTGATGCCTATTTCGCAATAATGATTGAACGAATCCAACGTTTCCGTTTATGATGGGTCATGTATGGCTCTTAAATGAGCGATTTAAAGGAGGAAATGACATGTCAACTGTACGTTTCGATTATTCAAACGCCCTCTCTTTCGTCGGGGAACACGAAATCGATCAAATGCAAGAAACGGTGAAAGCACTCCACTCGGTCATCCACGACCGGAGCGGGGCAGGCAGTGATTTTCTAGGATGGGTCGACCTTCCGACGAACTTCGATACCGATGAGTTCGCCCGCATCAAAGCGGCAGCGGAGCGTATCCGTGACAACTCGGACGTCCTCGTCGTCGTCGGGATCGGCGGTTCGTATCTCGGTGCGCGTGCGGCCATCGAGATGCTCCAGCACTCATTCTTCAACGTCTTGTCGAAGGAAGAGCGTCAAGCGCCACAAGTGTTCTTCGCCGGACATAACATCTCGTCAACTTACATGACAGAATTGCTTCACGTCTTAAAAGACAAAGAAGTGTCGGTCAACGTCATCTCGAAATCGGGGACGACGACAGAACCGGCCATCGCGTTCCGTGTCCTTAAACAGTTCATGGAAGACAAGTATGGACAAGACGGTGCCCGTGAGCGCATTTACGCGACGACGGACCGTGCCCGCGGTGCTTTGAAGACGCTCGCGGATGCGGAAGGGTATGAGACGTTCGTCATCCCGGATGACGTCGGCGGACGTTTCTCGGTCCTCACACCGGTCGGCCTCTTGCCGATCGCTGCGGCCGGCATCGACATCGACGCGTTGATGGAAGGTGCACGTGACGCGCAAGAAGCGTATAGCTCACCTGAACTTTCAGAGAACGAGGCGTACCAATACGCGGTCGTCCGTAACGCCATGTACGCGAAAGGGAAATCGATTGAGCTTCTCGTCAACTACGAGCCGGCACTCCATTACGTCTCGGAATGGTGGAAGCAGCTTTACGGCGAGTCGGAAGGAAAAGACAACAAAGGGATTTTCCCGGCGGCGGTCGACTTCTCGACAGACCTTCACTCGATGGGACAATACATCCAGGAAGGGCGTCGTGATTTGTTCGAGACGGTCATCCGTGTCACAAACGTGCGCCATGCGATGAACGTGCCAGAGGATGCACAAGACCTTGACGGCTTGAACTTCCTCGCCGGTGAGACGATTCAATTCGTCAACGACAAAGCGGCAGAAGGAACGCTTCTCGCCCACACGGACGGCAACGTGCCGAACCTCGTCGTCGAATTGCCGGAGATGACGCCATACCACCTCGGCTTCTTGTTCTACTTCTTCGAGAAGGCGTGCGCGATGAGCGGCTACATCCTCGGGGTGAACCCGTTCAACCAGCCGGGCGTCGAAGCATACAAAGCGAACATGTTCGCGCTTCTTGGAAAACCTGGCTACGAGGAACAAAAGGCAGAGCTCGAAAAGCGTTTGAACCAATGATTTTACGTCGGTCCACTTCGGTGGGCCGATTTTTTTGTTTGAAACTAGGGTGAGACAAGGTAAAGTGAGAGTAGACACGGGAAAGAAAGGGATGGACTATGTTGACATTCACGGACTACTATCATAATCAAGTCGAGTTGAGCTTCACCCATTATCCGTTCTCAGATACACCGCTCCACGTCTGGGTCGTCGCCCGTTACGGGGACAAATGGGTGTTGACGAAACATAAGCAGCGCGGTCTCGAGTTCCCCGGGGGCAAAGTCGAACCGGGCGAACACGAGGATGATGCGGCGATACGCGAAGTATTCGAAGAGACGGGGGGCATCGTCAAATCGCTCCATTACCTCGGCCAATATCGGGTGCTCGGACGAGGTGACACGGTCATAAAGAACATATACTTTGCCGTCATCGACCGTTTCGAGGACCATCCGGCCGTGGAGGAGACAGACGGTGCCGTACTCCTTGACGAACTGCCGAAAAACCTGCTCCGCAACAATCAATACAGTTTCATGATGAAAGATCGCGTCTTGCCTGAGACGATGAAGGTGCTGCATGCAAAAAACATGGTTTGACCGGATTGAGCCCCTCGCTCCCTACGCGGGCTATCGCATTCATCGCGGGTGGTACGAGACGCGTGACGGGGAAGACGTCGTCGCGTATACGATCACGCCGAAACGCCCGAACGGCCATGTTCTGTTTTACTTGAGAGGCGGGACGGGCCGCATCGGGGACGTCCGCTTGCCACGCTTGATGCAATTCGCGGCGCGTGGCTTTCACGTCGTCGCCCCGGTGTATCGGGGCAATCACGGCGGGACCGGCAAAGAAGATTTCGGGGGCGACGATTTAGAGGACGTCTTGTCGCTCTATGACCGGGTGCAGCAGACGAATCCACGGATTCATGCACTCGGCTTCTCACGGGGCGGGATGATGGCGCTATCGCTCGCTTCCGTCCGTCCGCTCGTCTCCGTCACATCATGGGCCGGTGTGACGAATTTGAAATGGACGTATGAGGAGCAACAGACGATGCGCAAAATGCTTCGACGGATGACGGGCGGGGACCCGGAGACGGCGAGTGCGGCGTATATTGAGCGGTCGCCGCTCTATAAAGACTGGGACGCGCCGACGCTGTTGATTCATGGGACGGACGATGAGCAAGTCCGGCTCCGCCATGCGACGGCTGTCGCCGAAAAGCTCGGCGCACAGGCCGAGCTTTGGGTCGTCCCGTTCGCGCACCAATTGCCGTTTTGGGACAAGTGGGAGACGACGGAGCGGGCGATGGATTGGATGCTGAAGCAAACGAAACAGGGCTAGTGCCACATGTGCACTAGCCCTTTCTTTAATTTAGAAGACGATCGGTCCGGCCGCGATGACCGACTCGTTCGCTTTCGTGAACCGTTTGAAGTTATCTTGGAACTTGATCGCGAGCGCGCGCGCCTCGGCGTCGTACTTCGCTGAATCTTTCCATGTGTCACGCGGGTTGAGGACGTCGCGTGGCACACCTTTGATGTCGACTGGGATGTCGACATTGAAGATGTCGTGGCGGATCGTCTCGACGTCACGGAGTTCTCCGTTGACGGCCGCGTTCACCATCGCGCGCGTGTAAGCGAGCTTCATCCGCGACCCTTCGCCGTATACGCCGCCCGTCCAGCCTGTGTTGACGAGATAGACGTCGACGTCGTGCTTCTCGATCAACGTGCCGAGCATATCAGCGTAGCGTTCTGGTGCGAGTGGCAAGAACGGAGACCCGAAGCAAGTCGAGAACGTCGCTTGCGGCTCGGTCACACCGCGCTCCGTACCAGCCAGTTTCGACGTGTAACCAGACAAGAAGTGATACATCGCCTGCTCTTTCGTCAATTTGCTGATTGGCGGTAATACACCGTACGCGTCAGCCGTCAAGAACACGATCGTGTTCGGATGTCCGGCGCGTGATGGGAGCATGGCGTTATCAATGAAATCGATCGGATAGGCGGCTCGCGTGTTTTCCGTCAAGGAAATGTTTTTGTAATCAGGTGAACGGTCATCATTCAAGACGACGTTCTCGATTAAAGATCCGAAACGGATCGCGTCATAGATTTGCGGCTCGTTCTCACGCGACAAGTTGATCGTCTTCGCATAGCAGCCACCTTCAATGTTAAACACGCCGTCTGGAGACCAGCCGTGCTCATCATCACCAATCAAGTGACGTTCTGGGTCGGCCGATAACGTCGTCTTCCCGGTTCCCGATAGCCCGAAGAAGAGTGCGGTCTCGTTGGCGTCGTTGACGTTTGCCGAACAGTGCATCGAGAGGACGTGTTGCTCCGGGAGCAGGAAGTTCATGACAGAGAAGATTGATTTCTTGATTTCACCACCGTACTCTGTTCCCCCGATCAGAATCGTACGTTTGGCGAATGAGACGAGAATGAACGTCTCGGAGTTCGTGCCGTCGACAGCCGGATTTGCCTTATAGCTCGGTGCATAGATGACCGTGAACGGGTCGAACGCACCTTTTGTCGGCCATTCACGAAGGAACAGTTGCTTCGCGAACAAGCTGTGCCATGCATATTCTGTGATGGCGCGAACCGGAAGCGTGTAATGCTCATCCGCACCTGCTGACGCTTCAAGATAGTAGAGCTTTTGTTTTTGCTCAAGATGGGTGAGCACCTTATCGAGCAACGCTGTGAACTTCTCTTCGGCGATCGGTTGGTTGACCGGTCCCCAGTCGACTAAGTGATTGCTGACTTCATCTTGCACGACGAATTTGTCTTTTGGTGACCGGCCTGTGAATTTGCCTGTACTGACAGATAAAGCCCCGTCTTTCGTCAGCACACCTTCCCCGTTTTGAATGGCTTCTTCCACCAATTCTGGAACCGTCAAGTTCCGTTTCACGTCGGCACCGTTAATTAATTCTTCGATTTTCAGGAGCGTTGTCGCCATCCCGAATCCCACCTTTCCCCTAAATAGATGTGGATGAAATCCGCATACTTCCGCAGTTAATTAGTATGACGTTTTTATTATATGTGACACACTAATTAAAAACAAGCGTTTCTTCACTTTGACAAGTAAGCGCTTTCTTACATTGTCATTCTAACATATTCTGTACCAGGTCATAGAACAAAATCGGAAACCGTCATAAAAATGTTTGTTATTTCACAAACATAACTATTTGCCCGTTCGTGAAAAGTTTTACGAATTCGGTCGATACGCTTGACAGAACGGTACGTCATTTATATGATGGTGTTCGTAACGGATACTCTTATTCTGAGCGGTGGAGGGAACAAGGCCCTACGAAGCCCAGCAACCGTCCGAATGTAATGTTGTCGGAAAAGGTGCTATCCTGAAGCGAAGCGTAAGCTTCGAACGATAAGAGGGTAAGGAAGAACGATTCAACCTTTCCCATTGAACGTGGCGAAAGGTTTTTTTCATTACCGTCCCAAAGCAACGCGTAAGGGGAACGAGTACCGTCCACACATCACCCTTATTATAGGAGGTTTTTTGAAATGTCAAACTTGAACCGTCGACTTTTCACTTCGGAGTCCGTCACTGAAGGACACCCGGATAAAATTTGTGACCAAATCTCAGACTCGATTTTGGACGCGATTTTAGCAGAAGATCCAAACGCCCGCGTTGCGGCTGAGACGTCTGTCACGACAGGTCTCGTGCTCGTAGCTGGTGAAATCACGACATCGACATACGTCGATATCCCGAAAGTCGTCCGTGAAACGGTCCGTGAGATCGGTTATACACGCGCGAAATACGGCTTTGATGCCGAGACATGTGCTGTCTTGACGTCAATCGACGAGCAGTCAGTCGATATCGCCCAAGGTGTTGACCAAGCGCTCGAAGCACGTGAAGGTCAAATGACTGAAGAAGAACTCGATGCAATCGGTGCAGGGGACCAAGGTCTCATGTTCGGTTATGCAACGAAAGAAACGCCTGAACTCATGCCGCTTCCAATCTCGCTCGCACACAAATTGTCACGTCGTTTGGCGGAAGTCCGCAAAAACGGCACGCTCCCTTACCTCCGTCCGGACGGGAAGACGCAAGTGACGGTCGAGTACGACGAAGCGAACAACCCGGTTCGTATCGACACAATCGTTATCTCGACACAACACGCTGAAGACATCACGCTCGAGCAAATTCAAGCAGATCTTAAAGCACATGTCATCGACGCGGTCATCCCGACTGAACTAATCGATGCGGAGACGAAATACTTCATCAACCCGACTGGCCGTTTCGTTATCGGTGGACCACAAGGTGATGCAGGTCTCACAGGACGTAAGATTATCGTCGACACGTACGGTGGATACGCACGTCACGGTGGCGGCGCGTTTTCTGGTAAAGATCCTACGAAAGTTGACCGCTCTGCAGCATACGCGGCTCGTTACGTGGCGAAGAACATCGTCGCAGCTGGCCTCGCGGACAAAGCAGAAGTTCAACTTGCATACGCAATCGGTGTCGCACACCCGGTATCGATCGCGGTCGATACGTTCGGCACTGGTAAATTGAGCGAGACCGAGATCGTAGAACTCATCCGTGAGAACTTCGACCTCCGCCCGGCCGGCATCATCAAGATGCTCGACCTTCGCCGCCCGATTTACAAGCAGACAGCAGCATACGGCCACTTCGGTCGCACGGACGTGGAACTCCCATGGGAGCAAACGGACAAAGCAGCAGTACTAGAAGAAGGCGCGAAACGCTTCGCGTAATCAAAGAAAAACGACCTTTCACGCGAAAGGTCGTTTTTGTTATGCCTGTGGCTTATGGTCAGTCGACTCGTGTCCTTGTCCTAACGCGGTATCTTTCGCCTCGACGACTTTCTCGCCGATCGATTGTAAATCCGATTTCGCCTCTTGGGCCGTCTCGACGACTTTATTGACGTCTTGTTTGACCGTGTCGGCTTCGCCGGCCACTTTTTCGTAGACGTTTTGGACGTCTGTCGCGACTTCTTGGATGATGCCTGAGGCCGCCTTCACTTGATCGATGACTTGTGAGGCCTTACCGGCCGGATCTTCTTTCACCGTCTCGACGAGTCCGCCGACAGAAGCTTTCGCACTCGAGAATGACTGTTTCGTGTTCTCTCGGTTTGATGAGCTGAGGAGGGCGAGGAGCCCGCCGACGAGGGCACCGAGCAACATGCCGGTGACGACGTTGATTTTTGGACCGTTCGACGACTCATGGTCGAATTGACGGTTCGGGTTGTTCGCTTGTGTAGCATGCGAGTCGTGTTGCAATGGTGGTTGCATAAAAACACTCCTTTTCTGTAAGTTGGCATTGGTACCTTTATACCCGTGTCAAATTGGAACATAACCCGTTCGCTCATTTCGTCATGAAAAAGTAATGAAGGGGCAGGATATTTTTGGCGGGATGGGGAATGATAGTACTAGATTGGCCAAAAGGGGGAGCTGTCATGAAGATGAGGGAAGCCGTGCCGGAAGATGCCGCTCTAATTCGAGAAATCGCGCTCGCGACGACCGACGCGGACAACGCGCGTGCGCGCGTGATGGAACGGGCGTATCAGCTCGAGGAAATCGTGCGCGCCATCAGTTCGAGTGAAGAAGCGAAAGAACAGTTGTTCATCGTCGGTGAGACGGACGGCGACGTCATCGGGTTTTATCATGCGATTGACCGGGGCGATACGTGGGAAGTGCTTCGTCTTTACCTCCATCCGGCCCATCACCGTCAAGGGTTAGGGGCAGAGCTGTTGACACACCTTGCAGGACGAAAACGCCAACCGGTCGAACTGTACGTTGAGAGTTCGAACGAGCAGGCGCTCGCCTTCTTGAACCATCAATCGTTCGTCGAATTGAACCGGATTCAAGAAGAAGTGTACGATGAGCCGATGGAGCTCGTTCACTTGCGATACGACCCACGCTAAGACTCCAGACGGATTTTGATTGAAACATCAGTCTAGGCTGATGTTTTTTGTTAGAATAAAACAGACATACTAATAATGAGGTGACAGCATGACATACGAAGAACCATCACGAAAAGGGGTCATCGTGATTGTATACCCGCTCCAGTTCACGTCTCGTGTCAGCGAGGCGTTCCTCGATCGGTTGCGGACGGACTACGAAGTGCTCGTCGTTGCCGGGCCGACGCTCGGCTTGACGGCTGAAGACCATAAACTGCTTATTAAGAACACGCTCCGTGAAGCCGGACAGTACAAATTGCCGATTCACGTCGTCGCCTTCAGCCTTGGTGCGCTGTTGACGAACCGACTGTTACAGGAGTATGATGTCCCGCTCGGCAGTTTGACGTACATCTCCCCGCTCTTTGACTGGCATTCGTCCCGTCAAATCGGCGGATTGAAACAAGTCGTCGCTTCCGCCGTCGATCGCTTCCGCCCCGATTTGCCGCTCGGTATGATGACGTTCACCGGGGGCGGCGAAGAGTCATCCCGGTTCGGCGAGATCACGTACGCCCAGTACCGGGAGATTGAAGAAGAGATCGTCGAGCATCAGGAAGAGAAAAAACATTTGCCGCGTTTACCGCTCGCCTGTTTTTACGCGCCGGACGACCGTTTCGCCGATGTGAAGCTGACGCTGAACGTCTGCCGAAAAATCGGAGGCGACCAAGTTTACATCCGTCGTCTCGAAGGTTTCCCACACTTCGGCTATGAACGACTGAACACGAAGTTCGCCGAGACGCTGTTGACGTTTTACGAATTGATTCAAGAATAAAGGCGACTCGTCCGAGTCGCCTTTATCATGCCCGTTTTTCGATTGCGATGATGAACGGGGGATGATTTACTTGATTGATGAAGCCGTATCGCAGGACACCGGCTTGTTTTTGGTCGAGCGACTCGACGTAAGCGAGCACCTCGTCCCGTTCGATTTTACCGCTGTCATGCCCATGGTAGATGACGACGACGATGACACCGCCGATCGCCATGACGTCCTGTAACTGGCGCAGCGCGTCAATCGTCGTCTCGCCTATCGTCGTGACCGTCTTGTCGCTACCCGGTAAGTATCCGAGGTTGAACACGGCCGCGGTGATCGGACGGGTCTCGTCTGCGACGACGGTTTGGACGGTGTGGTGGCTGTCGTGGATGACGCTGACCCGTTCGGACATGCCGGCTTCCTCGAGTCGCTGTCGTGTCGCCACGACCGCTTCTTCTTGGACGTCGAACGCATAGACGTGCCCGTCACCGACGAGCTCGGCTAAAAATAATGTATCGTGCCCGTTACCGGCCGTCATATCGATGGCGACCGTGCCGGGGACCACATGTTCACGTAACAGATGTTTCGCGAACGGCAACACTCTCATTAATCCCATATCTCTCATCCTTCTTTTTTCCTTGGAAGGAATCACGGCGTTCCAATTCGGCATGAATGGCGTTCAAGACGGCCATCTTCTGCCGGCTCCACATCGGCCCAATCAATAAGTCGGGCGGACCGTCACCCGTCAACCGGTGGACGATCACGTCTTCCGGTAACAGTTCGAGCTGGTCGCAGACGAGCGAGACGTACGTCGTCTCATCCATCAAATCGAGGAGCCCTAATTCATATTGCCTTGCGAGCGGCGTCCGTTTCAAGACGTGGAGCAAATGGATCTTGATTCCTTGTATGTCCATTTTAGCAACTTCTCGCGCCGTGTCGAGCATCATCTGTGGCGTCTCGCCCGGTAGTCCGTTGATGATATGGACGCACACCCGGATATTGTGGCGGCGAAGTTTCGCCAGTCCGTCACAGAACGTCGCATAATCGTGGCCGCGGTTGATCTTTTTGCCGGTCTTGTCGTGGATTGTCTGCAGACCGAGTTCGACCCAAAGCGACGTCCGCTCGTTCAGTTCGGCGAGGTAGGCGACGACTTCGTCCGGGAGGCAGTCGGGCCGTGTCGCAATCGATAGTCCGACGACACCTTCTTCTTCGAGCGCTGACTCGAACAGTTCACGTAGACGTGTGACCGGGGCGTACGTATTACTGAACGCTTGGAAATAGGCGATATACCGTGCTTCTTTCCATTTACGGTGCAACCGGGCCTTCCCTTCAGCGAACTGGACCGAAATTGGGTCACACGCATTCCCGGCAAAGTCGCCGCTCCCATCATCGGAACAGAACGTACATCCTCCTTTTGAAACGAGGCCGTCCCGGTTCGGACAAGTGAACCCACCGTCGAGCGGGACTTTGAACACCTTTCCGCCATACTCCCGGCGATACGCTTCGTTCAACTTATTGTATCTGGCTTCACCAAATGGGTTAATCATCTTCATCCTCTCCTTCTTTGCTCATGTTATCACATACTGTTTGATGCAAAACTTCAGAATGAGTACTTTTTCTTGACAGTTATGGACCGTTCCGTTAGCTTGGAGAAGGACTAATTTTGGATTCGGCCGTCGTGCCGAATTTTTATCGTTTAGGCGATGGGAAAGGAGGAGTTGGCGTGAACAAGAAAATGCCGATCTCAATATGGATTTTGGTCATCGCGATGGCGCTCAATACGACGGCGGCGTCTTTTTTATGGCCGTTCAACACGTTATATATTAATGGATATTTAGGAGAATCGATGACGCTCGCCGGTATCGCCCTCCTCGTCAACTCCGCCCTCGCCATCGTCGGGAACTATATCGGCGGGACGTTGTTCGACCGACTCGGTGGCAAGACGACGCTCGTGATCGCGGTATCACTGCTCCTTGCCAGTTCGCTCGGATTTCTGTTGTTCCATGCGACGTTCTTCGGATACTTGGTCTGGCTCGGGCTCATCGGCTTCTCGGGCGGGCTCGTCTTCCCGACAGTGTATGCTTTCGCCGGCTTGATTTGGCCGGAAGGGGGGCGCCGTTCGTTCAATGCGATATATGTCGCCCAAAACGTCGGTGTCGCGCTCGGTACGGCGATGAGCGGACAAGTGGCGCGCATCAACATCGAATGGATCTTTTATGCGAACTTCTTTTTGTCGGTCTTGTTCGTCGTCGTGCTTTTGTTCGGCTTCCGTTACTTGAAAGAAACGACTCGTCCGGTCATTCAGTCGCAACTTGAGGCGGCCGCGACGACGTTGTCCGGTGCGACGATGAAATCGATGTGGTATGTTGCCATCGGTTACGCCGCCCTCTGGTTCGTCTACGTCCAGTGGCAAGGGACGATCGCCGTCCACTCGCAAGGGCTTGGCGTGACGATTAGTGAATACTCGCTACTCTGGACGGTGAACGGGGCGATGATCGTGTTCGCCCAACCGCTCCTTAACCGGATGTTGCGTCAATTTGAAGACGACTTGAAGCGCCAGCTCATCATTGGTGGCGTCATCTTCCTTGCGGCCTTCCTCGTTGTGCCGTTCGCCGGAGGTTTTGCGATGTTCATGGTCGCGATGATCGTCATGACGATTGGCGAGATGTTTATCTGGCCGGCGGTCCCGACGATTGCCGCCAAACTCGCACCGGCAGGGAAAGCCGGTCAATATCAAGGACTTGTTAATATCGCGGCGTCGGTCGGGCGCATGATTGGCCCGACGATGTCCGGGCTATTATATGACGTGTTCGGTATCAATGCGGTCTTCGGACTCATGATTCTTCTCAGTGCAATCGGTCTCTTCTTCTTCATTAAAACGGGTTCACTGAATCGACAAACATCGGAAGAATGAGCATATTTGCTGCATCTTCATATACGTTGCACCATTGAGTTGTGCATTAAAATGAAGTAAAGGATCCTTTCACATCGTAACGCCGGGTCGTCTTTCGTCTTGTCTCATGTGAAGGAGATGGACAATGTGAGTGAAGAAGTGAACTTACTTGTATTGGCGACACAGTATATGTTTTGGGTCGGCTTTGTCGGCATGGCTGCGGCAACGCTATACTTTTTGGTGGAACGAAACAGCTTAGACCCTGAATATCGTTCCGTCGCGACGGTTGCAGCGCTCGTCACGTTCGTCGCAGCGATTCATTATTACAGATTTTACGAACGGGAAAGCCCATATCGGGCATAGCCCGCCTTTAGGCATGGGATGAGAGTGAGTTCGGATGTTTTTACATCC